>NZ_ATCO01000133.1:0-16759 GCF_000422025.1 Geobacillus sp. WSUCF1
CAACATTTCTAGAGGGAGGAATTGATGATGCATTCATTTTGCCATATGGGCGGCCCTGAAGGGGTGAAATTATGCGCCGGTCTGGCGCAATTAAAACAAGAACACGGCCCGCTGCGCGCCCAAATGGAGCAGCTGCTTGCCGCAGCGGAGGCGATCGGCCGCGGGGAAAATGACCGCAACTGGCGTGAGCCGCTCGCTGATTTGAGAGAAAAAGTTGAATCGTTCGGCGCCGCCTTAGATCCGCATTCGGAGCGGGAAGAAGGCGTATTGTTCCCAATGATGGCTCGGTACATCGGGCGGACGACCGGCCCTATCGCCGTTATGGAATACGAACACGAACAGGCGAAAACGCGCCTTTCCATGTTTTTAGAAAAGACCGCCCAGCTGCCGGAGAACATCGACAGCAGACAGGCGTTGACGCTTGCCGGCGCGGTGATTGAGGCGTATCATATTTTGGATGAGCACTTCATGAAAGAGGAGAACGTGCTCTTCCCGATGGCCGAGCGGTTGTTGTCCGATGCGGAGAAAGAGGAGCTGTTTGCGCGCATTAACTAAGTAACAAATGGAAAACAGGATGCCCCAAACGACGGGCATCCTGTTTTTTATTATTGGTTCATTTGTTGGCCGGTTGTTATGCATGATCGTTAGGGTATGCGGAAGCGCACGTTGTTTCGTTCCCGCCGCCGTTAAAGTTGACAGGCCGGCTGTTAGGCAATCGGTTTGCCCCCTCCGCCTGTTCAGTTTAGGGTTCCTGATGTGACGCCCGCCGCTCGCTTACTTGGCGCGGTTGACCGGCTCTGCTTGTTTTGGCATTCGCTTTCGATAGACGACGTAGCTGCGCTGCAAGTAGCGGAGCGGGAAGCTGAATACGTGAACGAGACGGGTGAACGGCCAGACGGCGAACAAACCGAATGCAGCGAGAATATGAATCTGAAACCAAAGCGGCACCGCTTCCATATAAGCTGGGTTCGGACGGAACGTAAGAAGGCCGCGAAACCACGGGCTGATTGTCGTCCGGTAATCAAACCCGTGCGAATCGATGTTCAGAAACGTCGACGACAACCCGCTGGCGATCACGACAAGCAAAAATCCGAGCGCGACCCAGTCGCCGGTGCTGCTTGTCGTCCGTACGCGCTTGACCGTCAAGCGGCGGCGAAAAAGGATCACGAAACCAACGAAGGCCGCCAAGCCGGCCGGAATGCCGCCTGCCAAGGCGAGGGCGTGTACATCTCTTCTGTCACGCCAAGCGCCTCGTAAAACGGCTCGGGAATGAGAATGCCCATCACGTGGCCGACAAACACGAACAAAATGCCCCAGTGAAAGAGAAGGCTTCCAAGGCGCAACTGCCGTTTTTCGAGCAGTTCGCTTGATTTGGATGTCCAGCCAAACTGGTCGCGCTGGTAGCGCCAAATATGGCCGGCGACAAATAGGACAAGCGCCAAATACGGAACAATCACCCAGAGAAATTGGCTGGCCATGCCGTTGCACCTCCTTTCGGGAGCGGCGTCACGCCGAGTTGAGTGAATGTGTGATTGAGCGCGTCAAACAGCTGTGCATACGGGCTGCCTGCCGCTGCCAGCCGGTCGCCGATTTCGCGGATATGGCCGGCATAATCGGCGAGCAAGGCGGTCGTATGCTCTTGATCTGCATAGGCCATCCATTCAAGCATGAGCGGCAAGTAGTCGGGCAGCTCGTGATCGGAGACGGCGAATCCGGCCGCCTCGTAGCGCGCTTTTAAGGCGACGAGTTCGATTCCGCGCTCCCGCTGCTCGCCGTTTGTCATATACGTCAAGTACAAATTCGTTTTTTTGCCGAAATCGAATGTTTCGACATATTGCTCCATCCGCTCTCGAGCCGGGGTGACCGCGAGCTGTTCGGCCACTGCCAAAAGCGGCGCGCGGACGGTTTCATCGTCAAGCGAGCGGATGGCGTCTAGGCAGTCAGGAAGCGATTCGGCCCACTGTTCGTCCGGGTAAGACAACAAATACGATACACATAGAAAGACCGTTTGTTGTTGTTCGCTGTTCATCGTAAATCCTCCATTTCATTGTTGAAGGGGGCGGGGCTCGCCTTCTTTCTCCTTTTACAGCGTGCCGCAAGCGCCCGGGCCGCCGGCAAATGCAAGCCCGCAGCTGCCTTGTTCGGCGTAGAGGTCAGCGACTTCTTCGCGGTGCGATGCTGGAATGACGAAGCGGTCTTCGTATTTGGCAATCGCGAGCAAACGGTACATCTCTTCAATGTCTTCACGGCTTAAGCCGAGCGATTCAATGAGGCGGATGTCCGGCTGTTTGTTCGTTTGTTTCGCCCGCATGTATGAGCGCATGGCCGCCATTTTTTTCAATGTCGTGCGGATGTGCGCCGTATCGCCCGCCGTCAGCAAATTCGCCAAATATTCGATCGGAATGCGCATTTCATCAATGGCCGGGAAGATGTCATCGGCGCTCGCTTGGCTTCCTTTTCCTTCGATCGTATTCATGATCGGGCTCAGCGGCGGAATGTACCATACCATTGGCAGCGTCCGGTATTCCGGATGCAGCGGCAAAGCGATTTTCCAGTCGACGATCATTTTGTAAATCGGCGAGCGCTGTGCGGCGGCGATCCATTCGTCTGGGATGCCCGCTTCTTTCGCGGCGGCGGCGACGGCTGGATTGTTTGGATCAAGGAAAATATCAAGCTGGGCGTGGTACAGCTGTTTCTCATCTGTGACGCTCGCCGCTTCTTTCACTTTGTCAGCGTCATACAGAATCACACCGATGTAACGGATGCGGCCGACGCACGTTTCCGAACAAATCGTCGGCATGCCGGCTTCGATGCGCGGGAAGCAGAGCGTGCATTTTTCCGCTTTGTTCGTTTGCCAGTTGAAATACACTTTTTTGTACGGGCAGCTTGTGACGCAATACCGCCAAGCGCGGCAGGCGTTTTGGTCGACGAGGACGATGCCGTCCTCGTCGCGTTTGTACATGGCGCCTGACGGGCAGCTCGATACGCATGACGGATTGAGGCAATGCTCGCAAATGCGCGGCAAGTACATCATAAAGACATTCTCAAATTCCGCTTGGATCGCCTGCTCCATTTTGACAACGTTCGGATCACGCAAACCGGTGATATGGACGCCGGCCAGATCGTCTTCCCAGTTCGGCCCCCATGACAGCTCCATCCATTCGCCGGTGATGCTTGATTTCGGCCGCGCCACTGGCTGGTATTGTTTTAGCGGGCTGTTCGTCAACGTTTCATAGTCGTAATTCCACGGTTCGTAGTAATCGTCGATCGTAGGCTGGTACGGATTGTAGAACAAGTTGACGAGCCGCATCGCTTTCGAGCCGGATTTGAGCCGCAGTTCGCCGTTTTTCAACTCCCAGCCGCCTCTATACTTCTCTTGGTTTTCCCATTGTTTCGGATAGCCGATTCCGGGTTTCGTTTCAACGTTGTTAAAGTACATGTATTCAGCGCCGGGGCGGTTCGTCCATGTGTTTTTGCACGTGACGCTGCACGTATGGCAGCCGATGCATTTGTCCAAATTCATCACCATGCCGACTTGCGCTTTAATCTTCAAGCCAATCAACCTCCTCGAGTTTGCGGATGACGACGTACAGGTCGCGTTGGTTGCCCGTCGGTCCGTAATAGTTGAATCCGTAGCTTAACTGTGCATATCCGCCGATCATATGCGTCGGCTTTACGTGGATGCGCGTCGGGCTGTTGTGCGTGCCGCCGCGGTTGTTTGTCAGCTTCGTGCCCGGCACGTTAATATGGCGGTCTTGCGCGTGGTGCATAAACGCCATGCCGCGCGGCAGCCGGTGGGAGACGACGGCGCGGGCGACGACGACGCCGTTTTCGTTGAAACATTCGATCCAGTCGTTGTCGTTGATGCCGGCTTCGGCCGCATCATCTTTGTTCATCCACACGGTCGGCCCGCCGCGGAAAAGCGTCAACATCGGCAAGGAGTCGAAATACATGCTGTGGATCGACCATTTGTTATGCGGCGTCAAATAGTTCAAGATGACTTCCTTTCCGTTTTCTTTCGGGCGTTTGTTTGAAAACGGACGGTGCGGCAACACCGGCTTGAACGTCGCCATCGTTTCGCCAAACTCGTGCATCAGTTCATGATCGATGTAAAACGACTGCCGGCCGGTCAACGTCCGCCACGGGATGAGCCGTTCGACGTTCGTCGTAAACGGCGAGTAGCGCCGCCCGCCTTTTTCCGAGCCGCTGAACGCCGGCGAGGTGATGACCGTTTTCGGCTGGGCGGTGATTTGTTCAAACGTAAAGCATTCTTCCTCGCGTTCTTTCGCTAAATCGGCCAATTTCAAATCCGTCTTTTTCTCAAGCGCCTCCCACGCTTTCACCGCCATTTTGCCGTTTGTAGTTGATGACAGCGTCAAAATCGCTTCAGCCGCTTTTTTCGCTTCGCTGATATCCGGGCAGCCGTCGGCGATGGAAGCGCGCCGGACAGTGCCGAGCCGGCGTTTCAACTGTTCATACTCGTCTTTCGCTGACCAGGCAATCCCTTTTGTGCCGATCGGCTGGCGGGCGACATTTGGACCTAAGGCGGTCATTTGGTCGTAAAGAAGGGTATAGTCGCGTTCAATGACGTGAATGTTCGGCATCGTTTTGCCCGGAATCGGTTCAGTTTCGCCTTTGCTCCAGTCTTTCACTTCACCGAACGGCTGCGCCAGCTCTTGCGCCGTATCGTGCAACAGCGGAGTGGCGACGACTTCTTTCATCGGCTTTAAGCCGGCTTGTTTGGCGACATCAGATACGGCTTTCGCGAGTGATTTGAAAATATCCCAGTCCGAGCGCGCTTCCCAGAGCGGAGGCACGGCTGGATTGAACGGATGGACGAACGGGTGCATATCGGTGCTGCTTAAGTCATGTTTTTCATACCAGGTCGCCGCCGGCAGGACGACATCGGAGTAAAGAGCCGTTCCCGCCATGCGGAAGTCTAGGTTGACGAGCAAGTCGAGCTTGCCTTCCGGCGCTTCGTCGCGCCAGCGGATTTCTTCCGGGCGCAGGCTGTCTCGGTCATCGTTTAACAAGCCGTTCGTCGTGCCAAGCAAATGTTTTAAGAAATATTCGTGCCCTTTGCCGGAGCTTGAAATTAAGTTGGCGCGCCAGACGATCAAGTTGCGCGGGAAGTTGGCCTCATCGTCCGGGTCTTCAATGGCAAACTGCAGCTTTTTCTCTTTCAGCTGTTTCGCGACATAGGCGCCGATTTCTTCCGGTGTGCGGGCGCCGGCGTGAACGGCTTCGTTGTACAGCTCGATGCCGTTTTTGTTAAATGTCGGGTACGACGGCAGCCAGCCGAGCCGCGTGGCCAAGACGTTGTAATCGCCAGGATGCAAGTAGCGCGCTTTTTTGGCCAGCGGCGAGACGAGTTCGTCGACCGGCCGCTCTTCATAGCGCCATTGGTCGGTCGCAAAGTAAAAGAATGACGTGCCGTTTTGCAATTTCGCTGGTCCGACCCAGTCGCGAGCGGTGGCGATTGTCTGCCATCCTTCCACCGGCCGCAGCTTTTCCTGCCCGACGTAATGGGCCCAACCGCCGCCATTCACCCCTTGGGCGCCGACGAACAAGACAAGGTTCAAGACGGCGCGGTAAATCGTATCGGAGTTGAACCAATGGTTGATCCCGGCGCGACGATGATCATCGACCGGCCGTTTGTGTCGATCGCGTTGTCGGCAAACTCACGGGCGATTTTCACGACGAGTTCGCGGTCGACGCCGGTGATCGCTTCTTGCCATGCTGGCGTGAATGGCACCTCGTCATCGTACGAGCGGGCGACTGTGCCGCCGATGCCGCGGTCAATGCCGTAGTTGGCCAAAATCAAATCATAGACGGTCGTGACGTAAACGTCTCCTGTTACGGTTTGCACTTTTTTCACTGGAACCGCGCGTTCGATCGTTTTTCCGCCCTCAGCGGTGAAATATGGAAGCTGGATCGAGATGACTTCATCTTCGCTCCCTAAAAACGACAGGCGTGGCTCAAGCGGCTGTTCTGTTTCCTCATCAACAAGACGCAAGTTCCATTTTCCTTTGTCTTCCCAGCGAGCGCCGATCGTTCCATTCGGCACGACAAACGAGTCGGTGTTTTCATCATAGATGACCGGCTTCCATTCGGCATTGTTCGTTTGTTTGCCAAGGTCTTTCGCCAACAAGAAGCGGCCGGCCGTCCATGTGCCGCCGTTTTGTTTTAAGGTGACGACAAACGGAAAATCGGTGTACGTTTTGGCATGTCGTTCAAAATATGGAACGGTCCGTTTGACGTAATATTCGTTTAAAATAACATGTCCCATCGCCATCGCCAAGGCGCCGTCCGTCCCTTGCTTCACCGACAGCCAGTCGTCGGCGAATTTTGTCGACTCGGCGTAATCTGGGCTGACGGAGACGACTTTCGTGCCGCGGTAGCGCACTTCGGCTAAAAAGTGAGCGTCCGGAGTCCGGGTGAGCGGGACGTTCGAGCCCCAGGTGATGATGTAGCCGGCGTTGTACCAGTCGCTTGACTCCGGCACGTCCGTTTGGTCGCCCCAAATTTGCGGCGACGCCGGCGGCAAGTCGGCGTACCAATCATAGAAGCTTAACATCGGCCCGCCCATCAGCTGCATGAAGCGCGATCCGGCGGCATGGCTGACCATCGACATCGCCGGAATCGGCGAGAAGCCGATGTTGCGGTCCGGTCCGTATTTCACAACCGTATACAATAAAGAAGCGGCGACAAGCGTCAACGCTTCGTCCCAGCTGACGCGGACAAACCCGCCTTTTCCGCGCGCCTGTTTGTAGCGTTTTGCTTTTTCGCGGTCTTCGACGATGCTTTTCCACGCTTCAAGCGGATTGTTCGGATGAGCCGCGAGCGCCTCGCGCCACATGTCAAGCAAGATGCCGCGGACATACGGGTATTTGACGCGCAGCGGGCTGTACATATACCATGAGAAGCTCGCGCCGCGCGGGCAGCCGCGCGGTTCAAAGTCCGGCATATCCGGCCCGGTCGACGGATAGTTGAGCTGCTGTCCTTCCCAGGTGACGATGCCGTTTTTGACGTAAATGTTCCAGCTGCACGACCCCGTGCAGTTGACGCCGTGAGTCGAGCGGACGACTTTGTCGTGCTGCCAGCGGCGACGGTACGCATCTTCCCAGGCGCGGTCGCCGTAGGTTGTTTCGCTATGGCCGTCGGCTTGGCGCTCGATCGGCCGAATATATTTGAAACGGTTGGTGAGCGGAGATCGTTTTCGTTTCATTTGCTTCACTCCTTATTAGCGTTGTGTACTTTTAACTATAGCCATGATGTCAATAACGCGATGTTAACTTTGTCACACTTGGCATCATTGTCACAAATCCGTCAAAGAAACGAACAAATATTCTTTTCTGTGGTATAATGGGGAAAACGATAAAAGTTTGAGGGGATTTCGTTGCGATACTCCAGCCATGTCATTGCCACATTATGCCTCGGCGCGGCGGCGGCCGCGCATACAACGCTGCCGTTTACCGCCGCCTATACGGCGGGGCTTGTCATCGGCAGCCTTCTTCCTGACATTGACGAGCCGTCGTCATACGTCGGCCGCCGTTCGTTCGGCGTCGCGGGGAAAGTAAAAGAAGCGTTCGGCCATCGCGGCATGACGCATTCGCTCATCGTCTGGGGGGTGCTTGCCGCCCTCGTCTGGCGCGACTCGGCGTCGCCGTTTACCGCTGGGCTCGTGCTCGGCTACTTGTTTCATATTGTGGAAGACTTTTTTTCTGTTCAAGGGGTGCCGCTGTTTTGGCCGTTTTCGTCCAAGCGGTGGAAAGTGCCGCTCTATCGGACGGGAAAAGGGATGGAGAAAGCATTGGTTGGCATCGCTTGGATCGCATTCGTCTATTTTGGCGTCAACGGCTTGTTTCACGAATGGTGGCGGTCATGGTTGTCGATGTGGTAACGGCGTCCGATCAAAAAAAGGAAAAAAGAGGTGCGGCGGCGAATATAGTGAGAGGAACGGATTTGACTAGATAAGGGGGAGAGGAAGATGAGCGAACAATATCCGGTGCTCTCGGGCGCCGAGCCGTTTTACGCCGAAAACGGGTCGGTCGGGGTGTTGCTCGTGCACGGATTCACCGGCACGCCCCACAGCATGCGCCCGCTCGCTGAAGCGTATGCGAAAGCCGGCTATACCGTTTGCCTGCCGCGCTTAAAAGGGCACGGAACGCATTACGAAGACATGGAACGGACGACGTTCCACGATTGGGTCGCCTCGGTCGAAGAAGGATATGGATGGCTGAAACAACGATGCCAAACCATTTTTGTCACCGGGCTGTCGATGGGCGGGACGCTCACGCTTTATTTGGCGGAACATCACCCAGACATCTGCGGCATCGTGCCGATTAACGCCGCTGTCGACATCCCGGCCATCGCCGCCGGGATGACGGGCGGGGGCGAGCTGCCGAGGTATCTGGATTCGATCGGTTCGGACTTGAAAAATCCGGATGTGAAAGAGCTGGCATACGAGAAAACGCCGACCGCTTCGCTTCTTCAGCTGGCTAGGCTGATGGCACAGACAAAAGCGAAACTCGATCGCATCGTCTGTCCGGCGTTGATTTTTGTCTCCGACGAAGATCACGTCGTGCCGCCGGGAAACGCCGACATCATCTTTCAAGGCATTTCATCGACGGAGAAAGAGATCGTCCGCCTCCGAAACAGCTACCATGTGGCGACGCTTGACTATGATCAACCGGTCATTATCGAACGATCGCTCGAATTTTTCGCTAAGCATGCGGATTGAACATCTCTGTTTCCGGCCTTGTCCTGCCAAATTAGGGCAGGGCATTTTTTTGTAACATAACGGGCGTTCCGAGCGGCTATTTTCATAGTGCAGGCGGCGAACAAAACGGGTTCATCGATTTTTGCTGTCGTTATTTTTCTAAAAAAATAGGTGGCTGTTTTCGACGGCTTGTTCTAAACTAATGATAGTGAAAATGATAAAGGAGCTTTCAGTTGCATGATGATGGAACAAATTTCGTTGCTTATTCAAGAAAAGAGAATAATAGAGGCTCTAAACAAAGTAAAACCGTATTTGGAAAACGTAGGATTATTCGAGTGGCGGCCGCTCATGGCTTCGTGGGACGAGATCGAACCGTTTCGGACGCTCATCCGCCTGTTCGATTACGCGCTCATGTACCGGCATAGCGGGCTTGTCGCTCGGTACGCCCATCGGAAGTTCAACACGCTGCAGACGCTCGCTTGGGTGTGCGATGAGTGGCTCGAGAACCGCCGGCCGCTCGATGTGGAAGAGGCGCTCACCCCGCGTCTTACAGAAGCGCTCGAAGGCCGGGTGGAGGAGCCGAGGGAAGCGATCGCCCGGGCGGCGTTTGCGTTGGTGCGCGCTTTATTGGATATGCAGCGGATCGATGAGGCGCGGGAATGGATGGATGTGGTTGCCCGCTATGAGACGGTGCCGATGCATGACAAGTGGGGCTATTTTTATATCGAAACCGGCGACCGGAAGCGAGCGGAACAAGCGATCCGGGCTGGGTTGGACGACCCGGAGCGCGGCGACATGTGCTATTTGCTGCTTTCGGATTTGTACGCTCTTGACGGCCGCCACCACGAGGCGCTTGCCGTTTTGGAGGAAGGAGGGCGGCGCTTTCCGCAAGTGCTGGCGTTTTACGCTGAGCGCGTGCGCCGCTTGCGCGATGTGCGCGCCTACCGTGAGGCGCTCGCGGCGATGGATGAACTTGACCGCCTGAATCCGCTTCATATGCATCGCCGTTATTTCGCCCATTTGCGCGCCGAACTGTATTACCAGCTTGACGAATGGGAGAAGCTTGAATCGCTTGTGAAAGCGGAGCCGCAGCTTGAAAAAACGCCGTACGCCGCGCGCTTGGGCGGCAAGGGGAGCGGGCGGTTGCGCTGCCGCTTGTGCCGGTCGTGCAAAAGCATAACTATTGCGTGCCGGCGAGCCTGGAAATGATGCTTCGTTTGCTTGGCGCTCCGCGGACGCAAGATGAGGTGGCTCGGCATATTTTTGATGTGCGCGGCTCAAAGTTGTCGACGACGGTTCATTATTTGGAAGAGCTTGGCTTTGTTTGCCGCTTTTTCGTCGGCTCGCCGCTTCGTTGGAAGCGGCTGATTGATGAGGGCGTTCCGGTGCTGTTAAGCGTCGATTATGAACAGTCATCGCACGTGCAGGTGTTGTTTGGCTATGACGAGCGGCTTGGGGCGTTGTACGTGCAAGACCCGAATCTATTTGATCCGTTTGTCGTTTCCGAGGACGAGCTTGCCAAATGGTATGCAGGGACGCATTATTTGTCGATTGTGGCGCTTCCCCGGGAAAAAGCGGCGCTCGCCGCCGAGCTCCCCGAAGAGGAAGACCGCTATTTCCGCGAATTGCATGCGTTGGCCGAAAAGATGGATGAGGACGAGCAGGCGCATTTCGCCGTGTTTGTCGCCTTTTTGCGCAAGCATGAGCACATCCCGTACACATGGCTGTATGTCATGAAGCATTTCGGCAGCGACGAGGCGAAGCCGCTTGTATTGGAGTATACGGAACGAGTCTTGAACGAGTATCCGGAACATAACGACTTGCTGCTGATGGTGGCAAAAGCGTACGTCTACACGCAAGAAATGGAGAAGGCCGAAGACGTTCTCAAACGGGTGAAAGGAAAGGCGCAAAGCCCGCTCTACCATTATTTGCGCGGCCGCATTGCCTTTTTTGCCAGCCGTTACGAAGAGGCGGCACGCTATTTTCGCACCTCGCTCCAGTTGGACCCAGATCAGCCGGAAGTGTGGAGCTATTTCGGGCTCGCCTCGGCGTACGCCGGTCATATCGAAAAAGGGCTCATCTCTTCGCGCGTGGCGGTCAGCCTGTATCCGGGCGATTTGTTTATCGAAACGAACACGGTGTGCTGTTGTTCCACGCGAAGCGGTTCGCCGAAGCGCGCGAATGGTTTGACCGTCTTGTGCGCCGCGAGCGGCGGGATGCCCAGCTTTGGTATGAGCGGGCCCGCTGCGACATGGAGCTTGGCCGCCGGCGCAAGGCGGAACGCGGCTTTTGCGTCGCGAAAGCGCTCGACCCGCAGGAACCGCACCCGTATTTGATGTTGGCTGACTTGTATGATGACGACGGCGATCGGGAAAAAGCGAAAGCGGTGCTGGAAGAGGGGCTGGCTGTTGCTTGGCGTTTGGCGCCGCTTTACGTCCGCCTTGGCGATCTCTATATGGAGGAAGGAGAGGCGGAACAAGCGGTTTCGTGCTACGAAGAGGCGATCCGTCATGACCGCGATGACGTGTTCGCCCATCTTGGCTTGGCGGCCGCCCTTGCGGAGCGCGGGGATATGGATGAGGCGCGTCGATATGTGATCGAGCAGCGCGCCCGTTTTGCCGCCAACAGCGAATATTGGCTCAATGCAGGCAAATGGCTCATCGCCCACGGTTTCGCTGATGAGGGGGAAGGACGCGAGACGGCGCTGTCGTGGTTGGAGGAAGGGCTGCGCCTTGCTGAGTTTGATGCCGAAGAAGCGTATGAGTTTTATCTTGAGCTGTTGACAACGCCGACTCTTTTCGAACGCGGCCGGGCGTTTTTAGAGCAGCTTGTCTCGGCTCGCCCGACACTCGCTTCGGCCCATTCCGCTCTCGGCGTCCTTTATGAGCGGCGAGGCCGGCTGTCGAAGGCCATGGCGTTTTACCGAGAAGCTGCCGCCATGGGCCATGCGCTTTCCCTCTTCCGGCTCGCAGAGCTGTGCGCCTCGCTTGGACGCCACGAAGAGGCGAAACAACAGTATGAGGCTTGTCTCAAAGCCGATCCATCGTTTGTCCTTTGCCATTTTCGCTTAGCTTCACTCTATGAGGCGGAAGAAAACGAAGAGCGGCAGCACGCGCATTTGCTTCAGGCGGTGCGCTTGGCCCCGAAGCGCATCGATATGGAGCAGCTTGCCGCGATCGCGGAGCCTTCCGCGCTTCTCCGCGCGCTGGCTGATGCCCGTCCGCATGCAGGGGAGGCGTGGTATTACGACAGCCTTGGATATGTTTATGGAGCGCTCGGACGGCGCGATCAAGAAAAGGCGGCCGTCGAGAAGGCGCTTGCTCTTGACCCGGACCATCCTGAAGTGCTCCGCCATTGGGCGATGGTGCTGATCGCGGAAGGAAGCCAAAAAGAGGCGGCGAAACTGCTCGAACAGTTGATGGTGCGCCATCCGGACGATGAATCGTTGTACCCGTTGTATGTGGCTCTCTTTCCGAAAACGATGCGCGGCTTAGGGAAGCTGCGCCATCGACTCGAGCGGCTGAAGGCAAGCCGCAAGGCGAAAAGCGTCATGTATCGGAACACCGCCTCGGCTCTTCTCCCGTATTTTGGCGAGGAGCAGGGGGAGCATGACGCACCGGTGCGATGGTGGACAAAAGCGAAAGAATGGGTCGGCACCGTTGTCTTGTTTTCGATTGTGACCGATTTATACGACGAAGCGATTCGCCTCAACCGCAGCGATGCGGAAGCCTATGGGCGGCTTGCCCGCTTATATGCCGCGCTCGAATTGGACAGCGACGCCGTGAAAACGTGGCGCAAAGCGCTCGCCCGCGTTTGGGATCCGTCTTTGGCGCAGGAATTTGTGGAATATTTATTGGCCGCCGATGAGGAAAGAAAACGCGAGGAAGCGAAGCGCTGGCTGGAGCGGCTGCTGGCTGATGACCCGGATGATGTCGACCTGCGCGTGCTGCAGGCGGTCGTTTGGCTTCAAGAAGGACAGCGCGAGAAAGCCAAGCGGCAGCTCGAGGAGATTGTGGCGGAAGAACCACTCGCCCGTGAGGCGCTCATGTTGCTTGGCGAGCATTATATGGAAACGGGCCGCTATCAAGAAGCGGCGGCGCTTTGGGAGCGCTATGCCGATTGGTATCCTGAGGATGAAGAGTTCCATATGCAGCTTGCGGCTGTTTATGAAGAAGCGGGGCGCATCGATCAAGCGCTCGCGGCCATCGAGCGGTGCGTCCATATGGCCAACGATGCCCGGCTTCGCTACGAACGAGCCCGCTATCTCGCGTTGCTTGGACGCTTCGATGAGGCGAAAGAAGAGCTTCGGGCGGCGCTGGCGGCCGATGAAAGCGGGGAGCTCGCCCTGTTGGCAGCTGACGAGCCGGCATTTCACCGCTTGGAGCAGATGTGATCAATTGTTGCTTTTCTTTTGATGGAAAGTTTGCTATTGTATGAGAAGAGAAGATGGACGGGGCAAAAGGGGGTGGACGGGACGCATGGAAGCGCCTATTGATTTGCTTGTGTATATGTCGCTTGTTGGCGCGTTATGGATCATCATGAAAGGACATACGAGCGCGCGCCGGATGGCAGGTTCGCTGTTTTATGAACCGGCGTTGGCCTCGGTTCGCGAGCGGGAGGCGGGAGGAGGCGCCGAACGGGCGGCGCTTCCATGGCGCCCGCTGTTTTTGCCGCAGCGGCGGAAAATTCCCGTTCGGGAACGGACAAGCCGAACGGATGAGGATGGAAGGCCCTTTCCTTTATGATGAAACGGCATGATTTTGCAACATGATATTGAAGGAGGGCTTTTCATGAAAAAATGGGTATTGGTGCTGCTTGGCGCCGTTTTGCTTCTTTCCGGCTGCAACCGCAACGAACCGATCAATGAACATAGCCAAGGCATTTGGAACCATTATTTTGTCTACCCGATGTCGAAGCTCCTTTTGACGCTTGGGCACTGGTTTGGCGACAACTACGGCATCGCCATTATCGTGCTGACGCTCATCGTCCGCTTTTGCTTGCTGCCGCTCATTTTGAAGCAGTTCCGCGCATCGATCGCCATGCAAAAACTGCGCCCGGAGCTTATGAAGCTGCAAGAAAAATATAAAAGCAAAGACCCGGAAACGCAGCGCAAGCTCCAGCAAGAAATGATGCAGCTGTATCAAAAGCACGGCGTCAACCCGGCGAGCGGCTGCCTGCCGGTGCTCATTCAAATGCCGATTTTTATGGCGCTGTATTACGCGATTTCGCGGACGCAAGAAATTAAAACGCATTCGTTCTTATGGGTCGAGCTCGGCCATCGCGATCCGTATTTCATTTTGCCCGTTTTAGCGGCGTTGACGACGTTCATCTCGCTCCGCCTGTCGCCGTCGATGGCTGAAGAACAAATGCCGCAAATGGCGATGATGTCGTACATCATGACGGTCATGATTTTTATCGGCGCCAGCTCCGTTCCATCGGCGCTGTCGCTCTATTGGGTCGTCGGCGGCTGCTTCTCGATCATCCAGTCGCTCATTTTGCGTGCTCAAATGAAAGCGGCCAAAGCGGCGGAAAACAGCTAAAACGACTTCGACAATCCCCTGTCTGCTTCAAAGCAGGCAGGGGATTTGTTGTCTTGTCTGCTGTCCATATTGCTATGGTATAATGGTAGAAAAGCCCAACAAGATGTAGGCGGGATGAAAAAACAGCAACCCGACCATGCAGGAAGAGGAAAAGGAGTGAACGGGAATGAACAAAGCGCTTATTAACATCGACTACACCGTCGATTTCATCGCCGATCATGGCGCGCTTACATGCGGGAAACCGGGGCAGGCGATTGAAAAAGAGCTCGTGCGGGTGACGAAACAGTTTATTGACAACGGTGATTTTGTCGTCTTTGCCATTGACAAGCATGTGGCGGGAGACGACTATCATCCGGAAACGAAGTTGTTTCCGCCGCATAACATTGAAGGGACGGAGGGGCGAAAGCTGTACGGGGAGCTCGAGGCGGTGTATCAGGGGAACAAGCATAAAAACAATGTGTATTGGATGGACAAAACGCGCTACAGCGCGTTCGCCGGGACCGATTTGGAGCTGAAATTGCGCGAAAGAGGCATCACGGAAGTGCATTTGGTCGGCTGCTGCACCGATATTTGCGTTCTTCATACGGCGGTCGATGCGTACAACAAAGGATTTCGCATCGTCGTCCACCGGCGGGCGGTCGCGAGCTTCGACGCGGCGGGACACGAATGGGCGCTCCGCCATTTTCGCCATACGCTAGGCGCGGAAATAGTGGAATAATGGAGAAAACGTGATAGAATAGACGATGAACATTGTTTTATTCGGCGGCGCCGTCATTCGTGTGTTGGAGGTAGCAATTCATGAAGACATATGCTGATGACAGTTTGATGCTTCATACGGACTTATATCAAATCAATATGGTCGAGACGTATTGGGAAGATCGTATGCATGAGCGCCGCGCTGTGTTTGAAGTGTTTTTCCGCAAGCTGCCGTTTGGCAACGGCTATGCGGTGTTCGCTGGGTTGGAGCGCGTCATTCAGTTTTTGCAGCAGTTCCGATTTTCTGACAGCGACATCGACTATTTGCGCCAAGAGCTTGGCTACCGTGATGACTTTTTAGACTATTTGCGGACGCTTCGCTTCACCGGCACGGTCCGTTCGATGCGCGAAGGGGAAGTGGTGTTTGCCAACGAGCCGATTATGCGCATTGAGGCGCCGCTTGCGGAGGCGCAGCTCATCGAAACGGCTATTTTAAACATCATCAATTTCCAGACGCTCATCGCCACGAAAGCGTCGCGCATTAAGCATATTCTCGGGGACGAACCGGCTTTGGAGTTCGGCAGCCGGCGGGCGCAGGAGATGGATGCGGCGCTTTGGGGGGCGCGCGCAGCGTATATCGGCGGGATTGAGGCGACATCGAACGTGCGCGCCGGGAAGCTGTTTGGCATTCCGGTCGCCGGAACGCACGCCCATTCGATGATTCAAGCGTATCAGGATGAATACACGGCCTTTTTGAAGTATGCACGCCGCCATAAAGACTGTGTCTTTCTTGTCGATACGTACGATACGTTAAAGTCCGGGGTGCCAAACGCCATTCGCGTCGCGAAGGAGCTGGGCGACCAAATCAACTTTATCGGCATCCGCATCGACAGCGGCGATCTCGCCTATTTGTCGAAGGAAGCGCGGAAAATGCTCGATGAAGCCGGATTTCCGAACGCGAAAATTTTCGCCTCGAACGATTTGGATGAAGATACGATTTTAAACTTGAAGTCGCAAGGGGCGAAAATCGATGTGTGGGGGATCGGCACAAAGCTCATTACGGCGTACGATCAGCCGGCGCTCGGCGCCGTGTACAAAATGGTGGCGATCGAAAACGAACGCGGTGAGATGGTCGATACAATCAAAATCAGCGGCAATCCAGAGAAAGTGACGACGCCGGGGCTGAAGCGGGTGTACCGCATCGTCAACAAAATCAACCATAAAGCGGAAGGCGACTACATCGCCTTAGAGAGCGAAAACCCGCAGCAAGAAGAGCGGCTGAAAATGTTCCATCCAGTGTACACGTTCATCAGCAAATTCGTCACCAATTTCGAAGCGCGTGATTTGCATGTGACGATCTTCGACAACGGCCGGCTGGTGTATACGTCGCCCCCGCTTCCGGACATTCAAGCGTATGCGAAAGAAAGCTTGCGCTTGTTTTGGGAGGAGTACAAACGGACGCTCAATCCCGAGCAATATCCCGTCGATTTGAGCCAAGCGTGTTGGGACAATAAGATGGAAAACATCCGCAAGGTGAAAGAAAAAATTGCAGGCGCATCTTTAAGTGAATAACCGTCTTGGCTGCGGGGCAAGCGCATGGTGTCGCTTTGTGCGCGATCGACCGCCTTAACCGGTCCCGCGCGTTGCAACGCAAAGCGATATTCTTTTTTCCGCCGCAACAACAAAGGTGTCCCGAACGGCGCGGGACACCTCTTTCATGTATATAGATGCAACAAAGAAGTTTAACATATCCTTGACAGAAAAGTGGTTTGCCCATTTTTGACTGTCGAAGGCAAGCGTG
>NZ_ATCO01000134.1:0-22203 GCF_000422025.1 Geobacillus sp. WSUCF1
GCAAGCGGCCTCAGCTTTTCTTTCGCGCTTCGTTTCGTTCAGTTTTCAAGGAACAAGCTTTCGACTGTTTTGTCTCTCTCAAACAGCTCTTTTATGTTAGCATAACATCTTTTTGGATGTCAACTGCTTTTTTGCTTCGCATCGCTGTCAAACAACCTCTTTGATCAGCGACGTTTTCTAATATACCACCTTAACTCGAAAAAAGCAATACCTTTTTTAAAAAAATTTTAGGACGCGCTGATCCATCCCCGTTCCCTCTTCTCCATCCCACAGGAAAGCGTTCTTTTCCTAAAAAAGGGGAATGAACACCGGCGCGAGTGCATACATTTCTTCTATGACATCGCTATATAGATGCGATTGGACGCCTTCACATCGACGGCTTTTGCAGAGCGACTGGATGGACTGTCAGGCGACCGAACAACGCCGCTTCCAGCCCCACGCCTGGGTCTGTGAAGCAGGTAGTCGTTCCGTCTTCCGCCACGCCAAGGTGCGGCGAAGAAGACGGCTGTTTGCCTCGGGCGGTCGAAATAGGCAAGCGACTTTTTTCGTCAAGGACGTGGAGAACTTTTCCGTTTTGCATCTATATCGTTGTTGCGATCCTTTCATCAAGGAGGCTTCTTCACTTTGATTCGCGTGTTATCACCAATCAACTTTGACGTTTCTAGTTCGTTTTCGCTTCCGGCCAGCGAACAACGAATCTTAGATGCCCTTGTTTCCTCGCCTAAGTTGTATACGTATGCAAATAAACACCAGCTTCGATTTGAAATCGCCTTGCGCGACCGCATTGTTCGGGCGGCGGGCGAGTTGGCGAAAAGCCGGGCGCGGTTTGCCATTTTCCGTTTTTCGCGCTGCAACAGCGATTTCTGGACGCGGGACGAGCGCGGCGGCTTCCGTCTTCGTCCAGATGTCACGGCTTCCGAAGCGATTCAGGACATTTTTGTCCATAGCGAGCGATACGCGTTTGAATGCGCGACCGCGATCGTCATCGTGTTCTACAAGGCCGTGCTTGACGTAATCGATCCAGCGGCATTCAACCGGCTGTTTGCGGATTTGCTGCTGTATGACTGGCATACAGACCGGGATCTTGGCATTCAAACAAAAAAAGATGAACACTTTCTCCCCGGAGATTGCCTCTATTTTAAAAACCCGGAATTCGATCCGCTGACGCCGCAATGGCAAGGGGAAAATGCCATTTACTTAGGCGACGGCTTCTTTTACGGGCATGGCATCGGCATTCAAACAAAGGAGGGCATCATCGCCGCGCTCAATCGAAAACGAAAGCGGGGAGCCACGAAATCCGCTTACCTGCTTCCCGATATCACGCAAGTCGATTTCGCTTATTTGTCCCAATTCGCCCGCGGCTTCGATGAATTCCGCCTGCCGATCCGCCGCTCTTCCTTTATCTTTGGAACGCTAGGGTCCGCTGCGTTCTTGCACCGTTAGCGGACCTTTTTCGTTTTTCTCCCACAAATACAGGGCGATTCCTGTTAAAATAAAAATACCGCCGATCCATTGAAACGGACGGATCGGTTCGCCAAACAGCCAGTAGGCCAAGGCGGAAGCGCCGATCGGTTCAAATAAAATCGCCATCGACACCGTCGAGGCGCTGACCCATTTGACCGCCCAGTTCATCACCGAATGGCCGAGCAGCGTTGGAATGACGGCGAGGGCGAGAAAACAAAGCCAATCCGTCAGCTGATACGCCGTCAGCGAAAGGCGAAACAGCATCGCGTACAGCCACAACACCGCCGCGCTGATGCTATAGACGATATAGGTATACGTCATCAATGACAACCGTTGTCGCACCTCTTGGCCGAACAGCCAATACGCCGTGACAAACGCGCACGCAAGCAGCGCCAATCCATCGCCGTACAGCGCTTCCCCGCTGACGCGGAAGTCTCCCCAGCTGATGAGGATGCTGCCGATCATGGCCAACACCGCGCTCCCGACCGCGCCGACGGTCAACCGTTCGCGGAAAAACAACGCGCCGCCTGCGAAGGCAAACAGCGGCTGCAGCGTCACAAGCACGACCGAACTGGCGACGGATGTATAGTCGAGCGATTCAAACCAAAGGATAAAATGAAAGGCAAGCAAAACCCCAGAACAAAGCGAAAACAGCCAATCGCGCCGGGAGACGCCTCGGAGTTCGCTTCGATGCCGGAGGAACAACGGCGTCATGATGGCGACGGCCAAAAAGAGCCGATAAAAGGCGATCACCGCGGACGGCGCCTGCGACCATTTGACGAAAATGGCCGATGTTGACACGGCAAGCGCGCCGATGAATAGAGCGGCATAAGCCTTTGCTGTGCTTGGCGGCTTCATGTTTCTGCCAACTCACTTTCTACGAAAAGGAGTGTGCGCCCTGATCTACCACTTTCATGCGGAAGGGCGGACAAAAATGGTTCACGAACGTTTTCTTACATTATACCATGAACGAGGTGAGAAACGATGATGTTTGATCCGTTCCTCAAACTAGGGATTTCCGCCATTCTCGGGCTGATCATTGGGCTGGAACGGGAATTGAAGCGAAAACCGGTCGGTTTGAAAACGTGTCTTGTGATTTCCATTTCCAGCTGCTTGCTTACAATCGTTTCGATCGAATCGGCGTACGTCTTTCCGCTCAAAGACCATATTACGATGGACCCGCTTCGACTGGCGGCGCAAATTGTGTCCGGGGTCGGTTTTTTAGGAGCAGGCGTCATTTTGCGCCGCGGCAACGACAGCATCACCGGGCTGACAACCGCCGCGATCATTTGGGGGGCGGCAGGGATTGGAGTAGCGGTCGGCGCAGGCTTCTATTGGGAATCGGCGTTCGGCGTCGCGCTTCTCATTGTCAGTGTGGAACTCATTCCGTTTTTGATCAATTTTTTTGGACCAAAGCAGCTGCGCGAAAAAGAGGTGCTGTTGCAAATCACCGTGGCGGACGCCAAAAACATTACAAAGGTCATCGACCATTTAAAACAACAGGACATCAACATTAAAACGATGCGCATTAAAGACGTTGAAGAGAATGAACATTTGCTGAAACTAAGAGCCGTCATTGACCAAAAGCGCTCGACCGCCGAACTTTACTACGTCATCCGCTCCATTGACGATGTCGTGCACGTTGATATTGAAAGCGGGTGATCAAAAAAGGATTGCAATTGTCCGCATCCATATATATAATGGGACATGGACAGATCATCATATCCTTTTTTGGGGCATTAGCTCAGTTGGGAGAGCGTCGTGCTGGCAGCGCGAAGGTCACCGGTTCGAGCCCGGTATGCTCCATTGGTCAAACCCTTGCGTGGCAAGGGTTTTTTTATTTTCGTTTCGGAAGATGGCGATGAGCTTCCCCCCTCTGTGGACACACATGTCGGAAAAGCCCCCTCGAAGATCGCCAAAGCGAGCTGCGGCAAAATGACCAACGGTTGATCATCGAAAAGCAAGTTGGACATGTCATCCTCTCCCCCCTCAAACATCCTTGATTGACGAGATGTTTCCTCATCGTTCCACTTTTTTGATAAACTTTATCGTGAACGAACGCAAACCGCCTAACAGCGCGATAACGGCCATATTGGCTTGATTTTTCGCTGAAAAACGGAAAAAACCGGCATAACATGTGCGATCGTGTGCTGAAACCCATCCATTGCGGACATCCGGTTTTTGTTCAAGAGGAAGAAATGCTTTTCGAGTGGAGGGATCGTTTTTGAAACGAATGGTCATATTCTTGTTTTGTTTCCTGTTGATGTTCCCGATTTCCGCTTTTGCCCACCCTGGCGAGCTTGATGAGTTGGGCGGGCACTTCCGCGGCAGCGACTGCGTGTATTTGCTCCATGAGCCGACTGCGCTGGCGAAGCAGGCGAAAACGAAACAAGAGCTTGTCCAGCTTATTCAAACATACAACGGCAATGAACGATGCAAGCGGCATCTCACCCCAGAGCGAATCGACCTGGACGGCCATACACTGGGGAAGAAAGAAGATCGTTCTACGTTGCGCCTTGGCCGCACCTACCTGGCTGAATTGGTCGAGTGCATCGACGGCGATACGGCGAAATTCCGCGTCAACGGCCATGTATACACGACGAGGTTTTTGTTCATTGATACGCCGGAGAGCACGATCCAAGTCGAACCGTATGGGAAAGAAGCAAGCCGGTTTACATGTTCCCGCTTGCATCAAGGGAACATTTTGCTTGAGACCGACGGAGACGCGCTGTTTGACAAATACCAGCGGCTGCTCGCCTGGGTGTGGGTCGGCAAGCGCCTGCTGCAAGAAGACCTCGCCAAAGCCGGACTTGTCGAAGACTTTTATGACTATGGCGATTACAAATACGAAGCGCGCGTCCGCAAGGCGTACGAGGAGGCGAAACGAACCGGAGCGGGCATGTACGGCAAGCACGCCGCTGGAGAGAGGGAGGGGGCAGGGACGGAAACGCGGCCGCAGACCGGGGAAAAGACGGCCAAGACCGTTCACCCGCCGGCTTTGGAGAACAAAACGCCGCTCGAACGATCCGGCCGTCCGGTTCTTTATACGCTGCTTGGCCTAGCGGCGGCCGCCGCGCTCTATTGGCTCATCCGCCGGTTGACATGATCAACGGCCGGTGATGGAACGAATATCAGGCTTTGCAACAATGTTTTTCAAATTGAAAAAACCTTGCAGCGCCGCAGTTTCATCCCTTGAGCTTTCTCACGAACGGATCGAGCGAATCCGTTGGGTTTCGCCGGCCTTCTGGGGAAAAGAAAAAGCCTGTCCCCAGCGGGCAGGCCTTTTCTTCAACGTTTTCACCTCGTTTTCTTTCTCCCTCATTGCCTCGGCAGCAGCTCTTCAATGCCGTCCGGGCCGCTTTCCATCCGCGCCGGCGACTCGCCGAGCCGCCGAAATCCGTATTTCTCAAGGCGCATGATTTGTTCGTCGGTCAAGTCTGCATATGCGACAACGGACGGCGTGCCAGACGATTTGTAAATCAAATTGCCGGTCACCGGGCATTGAAACGCGTCAGCGACAAATCCTTCCCCATCTTGGATCGTAAACAGCCGAATCGGCATGACGTTCATATCCTTCCCTCTTTCCGTTCATCCTCATTACTTATGACTTCCCCGCCTCCCCCCATTCTATACAAGCCGTTTGCCGACAATGACCAAATCGCGTTCCACGCCGTCCAATTCCGCCACGCGCGGAAAATATCCCCATCGTTCAAATCCGAAGCGGGAGAAAAGCCGCAAACTTGGTTCATTATGCGCAAAAATAAAGCCGAGCAGCGTCTTGATCCCAAGTTCGGGCGCCCGTTCGACCGCCCGCTCGAGCAGCTTCCTTCCAAGCCCCCGGCCGCGGTGCGTTTCGGCGATATAAATGCTTACCTCCGCCGTATGGCGGTACGCCGGGCGGCCGTAAAACGACTGAAAGCTGAGCCAGGCGCAAACCGCGCCGTCGTCCTCGACGACCCAAAGCGGACGATTGTGCGGGTCATGGGCCTCAAACCACGCCCGCCGGCTTTCGACCGACACCGGCTCCAAGTCCGCCGTCACCATCCGGCTTGGGATCGTTTCATTATAAATGCGGACGATGTGCGGCAAATCCGCCGCGGCCGCATCGCGGATCAAACATGATTCCATCTTTCCATCTCCCTTTTGCAAACAGTCATTTTATTTCCATCAGTGAAAAAAGCGAGAGTATAATGATACATATGTACAAACAAAGAAAGGGGAAAGAGATGAAACGCCAGCTTGTCGTCTATCTTGTGTCGCTCGCCGCGTTTCTCGGCCCGTTTACGCAAACGATTTACACTCCTATTTTACCAGAAGTGCGGGAGGCGTTTGCGACTTCTTCGTTTTTGATCAACTTGACGATTTCCATTTTCACTTTCTTCCTGGCGATGATGCAAATCGTCTATGGCCCGCTCACCGACCGGAAAGGACGGAGGACGGTGCTGCTTGGCGGCATCGTCATCTACATCGCCGCTTCGCTCGGCTGTTTTTTCTCAACATCCATTTATGCGCTCTTGTTTTTCCGCGCCTTGCAAGCCGTTGGCATCGCAGCCGGGTCGGTCGTCGCCGCCACGGTCATCGGCGACTTGTTCACCGGCAAAGAGCGCGGGCGGGCGATGGGGACGTTTCAAATGATGGTCTCACTTGGCCCTGTCGTCGGGCCGATCGTCGGCGGCTTTTTGGCAGAGCATTTTCCATTTCGCACCGTCTTTTTGGCGCTTGTGGCCGTCGGCGGCTTAGTTGGTGCCGGCAATTTCCTGCTGCTGAAGGAAACGAAACCGGAAACGGCCGTTTCGTCCCCGTTTCGCCTCTCCGACTTCGCTTCAGTGCTCCGCCGCCGTGCCGGGTCGTCGATCGTTCTGCTTGGATTTGTTCAATATTACTCGCTGTATAATTTTCTCGTCTTTTTGCCCAGCATCTTGACGGATCGGTACGGTCTGTCGGCGCAGGAAAAAGGGACGGTGTACTTGGCGATGTCGTCCATGATCGTCATCGGCAGCTTCCTCGGCGGGCGCCTTCAAGGACGCTTCCCGGAGCGGCGCATCCTCTTGGCGGCATCGTACTTGACCGTGCTGTCCATTTTCTTTTTCTTGATCGCGGCCCAACGATCGCTTTCGCTGCTTGTTTTGGCCATCGCCTTGTTCGGCTTGTTTTTAGGCCTTTCGCTCCCAGTGCAAACAACTGTGCTGACGAACGTTTTTCAAGCGAACCGCTCGACAGCGATCGGCGTGTACAACTTTTTCCGCTATATGGGCATGGCGTTCGGACCAATGATCGGCAGCGCGCTGTTTGCCGCTGGAGGGTATCATCTCGTCTACGGAATGGATGATCTTCTCTTTTTCGCCTGCGCCTTGCTGTTGACGGTGCGCGTTGCCCGGACGCGCCGCCAATCCGCTGTCTGACAAAACGAAGCCGCTTGCCCGACATGTCGTTCGGCAAGCGGCGGATTTCCCCGTCTTTCGCTCCATCAACGTTTCATCCGATGTCTACGTCCTTGCACCGACTCCCTCTGATTGTCGTCTGAAAAGCCGTCTTGTTCACGAAACAGACGGCGAACAACAACCGTTTTCTTGCGGGCCGCCCGGACGCTTCATGCCGGAAAACTCCTTTACTCGAACCAAGCGCGCTCGGGAAACGCAAGAAGGCTCCCGCACTGTCAGCCGGCCTCCCCTTTTCACTCCCGCTCTTCCGTCAATTCCGAAACCGGCACATCCCGGCGCTCATGAAGCCGGCCATCGCGCAAATGGACGGTCGCCGTCTGTTTTTCTTCATCATACCCGTCAATCCATACCGACACGCCGTTGTAATATACCGGGATATCGGCAGGGGAAGAAACGATTTGTTTGACACGGTTCATATCCATGACCACTGTCCCCTTTCTGTGATGTTCCGTTTCCTAGTATGGGAAAAAACAGGAATGTTTATGCAAAAACGGCTCACACTAAAAAAGACAAAAGCAAAAGAGGGGTGGACGATGAGAACAAGGAACGTGCTGTTATCGTATTGGCGCTGGCCGCCCGTGCTTCGTCTGTTTGTCTCGGCAAGCGCGTTGATCGTGCTGTTTGGCGCGCTGATGCGCTTCATTGAACCAGAGACGTTCCGCACGGTGTTCGACGGCGTGTGGTGGGCGATCGTGACGTCGGCGACAATCGGCTACGGCGACATCGTCCCGAAAACGGTCGCCGGAAAACTCGCGGCCATTGGGCTTATCATCCTTGGCACCGGCATCCTCACCGCTTATTTCGCTTCCGTCTCCGCCGCGGCCGCCGCCCGGGAAACCGCCTTTACAAGCGGACAGCTCCGGTATACAGAGCGCGGCCATGCGGTGATCGTCGGCTGGAACGAGCGGGCGCGCGAGGTGCTGCTCCGCCTCGCGCGGCACGACGCCTCCATGCGCTTCGTTCTCATCGACGCCACTGTTCCGTCCCACCCGCTTCTGAACGCGCCGGTTCATTTCATTAAAGGAACGGCAAGCGACGATGCGGTGCTGGAGAAGGCCAATATTCAAGAAGCGCGTTTTTTGCTCATCACCGCCGATCCGCATAAAGCGGAAGCGGAAGCCGATAAAGATACGATTGTCACGCTGCTTGCCGCCAAAAGCCTCAACCCGTCGGTGTACGCCATCGTGGAAATCCTAACGGGCCGAAACGTCCAGAACGCCTTCCGCGCCGGGGCGGATGAGGTGATTCAGACAAACTTGCTGGCGAGTTTCGCCATGGCCGCCAGCCTTCGCTCGCCGGGCGCCGCCAGCGTGTGGGAGACGGCGCTTTACCGCCTGGACGGACAGACGCTCTGCCTTCTCGAGCCAGACGAACAGCAAATCGGCCAGCCATTCGCCGCCGTTCAACAGCAGCTGCTCAAGCAAAACGTGACGCTGCTTGGCGTCATCCATGGAGATCACGGAGCGATTTCCGTTGCACCGGACCGCCCGATTCAACAAAGCGACCGCCTGTTTGTGCTTGCCCCTTAATCGAGCAGGCGGCGCTCCAGCTCTTGGACAAGCGCCTTTCCGACGGAAATGTATCGCTCGGGTACGGTCGCATCCGGGTCTTGCGGCTCGGCAAACTGATTGAATGAGGCGCTGATGTTGCCGACATCGGCGAAATCATCGATGCCCCGTTGGTATTTATGCGCAAGCAAAAACGGCCGCCCAAGCTCCACCGTCGTTCCGTGCGAATCAAGCTGCCCGTCGACCGCCCGAAACGGCACGCGCAAAAACTGATAGCCCGCGTCATCGGCGATTTTGTAGTCGAAATAGCCGTGATCGTAGTCCCACCCGCCGCCGATTGTATATCCCATTGGTTTTAATTGCTCTTCCAAATGGTACAGTTGAAATTGTTTTCCTTCCAAACGCGATGGCATTTCAATCATGCACAATCCCTCCTTTCTTTTATCGTTTCCCGTTCGGCGGGGATTATTTGTCCGCGGCAGCTTCAGACGCTTGGCGAAAAACGGCAGGGAGCAATAAACCCTCGTCCGGGCATTGTGAGGCCGGACGATCCGGTATGTATAACAAAACACCTCTTCCCCACAAAAGGGAAGAGGCGCTTTTTCCGTCGTTCCGTCCGCCGTTTCGGGCGCGACTCGGGTCGAGCCGCGAGTCATCTCCCCCGAGAAAACAGCGGCTTGGCGATGGAACACGTTGTTATTTCAACCGTTTCTCCAGTTCTTCCTTCAACTGCTCATAGCCTGGTTTGCCGAGGAGGGCGAACATATTCTTTTTGTATGCTTCCACTCCCGGTTGGTCAAATGGATTCACCCCGAGCAAGTAGCCGCTCATGGCGCATGCTTTTTCAAAGAAGTAGACGAGGTAGCCGAATGTATATTCATCGAGCTTCGGCAACGTGATGACCAAGTTCGGCACGCCGCCGTCCGTATGGGCGAGCAGCGTCCCTTCGAACGCTTTTGTGTTGACGAAATCAACCGTTTTTCCCGCCAAATAGTTCAGTCCGTCAAGGTCGTTTTCTTCGGCTTCAATGATCAGCTCATGACGCGGTTCTTCCAGCTTCAACACTGTTTCAAACAAATCGCGGCGCCCTTCTTGAATGTATTGGCCGAGCGAATGCAAATCGGTCGAGAAATCAGCGGAAGCCGGGTAAATGCCTTTTTGATCCTTCCCTTCGCTTTCGCCGAACAGCTGCTTCCACCATTCGGCGAAATAGTGCAGCGCTGGTTCGTAGTTGACGAGCAGCTCGATCGTTTTCCCTTTGTTGTACAAAATGTTGCGGATGGCGGCGTATTGGTAAGCGGCGTTTTCCTCAAGCTCCGAGGAGCTGAAATCGTCACGCGCTTTGGCCGCTCCTTCCATCATGGCGTTAATGTCCGCGCCGCTTGCGGCAATCGGCAGCAATCCGACCGCCGTCAGCACCGAGTAGCGGCCGCCGATGTCATCCGGAATGACAAACGTCTCGTACCCTTCCTCATTGGCGAGCGTCCGAAGCGCGCCGCGCTTGCTGTCGGTCGTCGCGTAAATGCGGCGGCGCGCTTCCTCTTTGCCGTATTTCTCCTCAAGCAGCTTGCGGAAAATGCGGAAGGCGATCGCCGGCTCGGTCGTCGTCCCCGATTTGGAAATGACGTTGATCGAGAAGTCTTTCCCTTCCAAGAAATCGATGACGTCTTTCATATACGTCGAGCTGATGTTGTTGCCGACAAAAATGATTTGCGGCGTTTTCCGCTTTTCTTTTGGCAGGGCGTTGTAAAACGAATGGTGCAGCATCTCGATCGCCGCCCGCGCGCCAAGGTACGAGCCGCCGATGCCGATGACGACAAGAACATCAGAGTCCGATTGGATTTTTTTCGCCGCCTCCTTGATGCGCGCGAATTCTTCTTTGTCATAGTCGACCGGCCAGTCAAGCCAGCCTAAAAAGTCGCTTCCAACACCGGTTTTTTCATGAAGCGAATGATGCGCGACTTTCACGGCATCGCGCAAGTATGTAAGCTCATGTTCGCCAAAAAAGGCGAGCGCTTTCGAATAGTCAAAGCGAATGTGGGTCATCGATTTCCGCCTCCCCTTCAAGAATCATTGCCTTCTTTCACTTTAGCGGAATAAACAAGGGAAATCAAGCAGCCCACCTTTTTTGAAAACGGATTCATTTTTCGCCATGTTCGCCGTGCCGATTTCCTTGCGTAACGTCTGGAGGGATGGTGATGCAACGAAAAAGACAGCTTATCCCAGCCATTTTTCAATTAGAGAAACCTTGTGAAATCGGCTCTCTTTTCTGATGAAACGCCGCCGATTTGCGAACAAAACTCGTTTTTCACCCGCCTTCTAGGGGGCTCAGGCTACTCGCCTCAAGAAACGTAATCAACGTTGTGCTTTTTCCTCATTCGAGAACCATGGATTTGAGCGAGGCGGCTGTTTTTCGCGCCCTCCTCCCTTTCCACCGTCCTGCGGGATCGGGAGCGCGCCCAGGCAAACCAAGAAAATAGGAAAAGCGCCAGCTCAGGCAGATTCCGTCGCCGAGCCGGCGCCATCATCGATCGATTCGCGAAGCCGCCGCATCGCCTCATTAAAGGGAAGCGCGCAAAATGGCGAGCACATCATCGCGGTTCAATGTTTTGAAACGGCCGAACTCGCCAAACGCCATCGCTTTATCGGCCATCAGCTCCAAGTTTTCCTCGCCGATGCCATAGTCCGCAAGCCGCGACGGCGCCCCGAGGCTCGACCAGAACTCACGCAGCCGCTCGATGCCTTCAAGCGCCACATCGCGCTCGGATTTGCCCGCCGGATCGACATCGAACACACGCACCGCGAGCTGGGCGAAACGGCTGACGTTTTCATCGAGCACATGCTTCATCCAGTTCGGGAACAAAATCGCCAATCCTCCGGCGTGCGGGATGTCATACACGGCGGAAACGGCATGCTCAATATTGTGCGTCGCCCAGTCGCCGCGGACGCCCATTTGCAAGAAGCCGTTTAAGGCGATCGTGCCCGAGTACATGATCGTCTCGCGCAGCTCGTAGTTTTCCAAATCGTTGATCAGTTTGGGCGCCGTTTCGATCACGGTTTTCAACACCGCTTCGCACATCCGGTCTTGCAATGGCGTGTTCGGCGTATGATGGAAATATTGCTCAAACACATGCGACATCATATCGACAATGCCGTAAACCGTATGGTCTTTCGGAACGGTCATCGTATACGTCGGATCCAAAATCGAAAATTGCGGGAACGTAAACGGGCTGCCCCAGCCGTATTTTTCTTTCGTCTCCCAGTTTGTGATCACCGAACCAGAATTCATCTCCGACCCGGTCGCCGCCAGCGTCAAGACGACGCCAAACGGCAGGGCGCCGGTGACGGGCGCTTTTTTCGTGATAAACTCCCACGGATCGCCATCGAATTTCGCCCCGGCGGCGATCGCTTTCGTGCAGTCGATGACGCTGCCGCCGCCAACCGCCAGCAAAAATTCGACGCCTTCCCGCTTGCAAATGTCCACCCCTTTTCTTACGGTCGAGACGCGCGGGTTCGGTTCGACGCCTGGCAGTTCGATGACCTCGGCGCCAATGTTCCCCAATATCTTCATGACTTCCTCATACAATCCGTTTCGTTTGATGCTGCCGCCGCCATACACGAGCAGCACTTTCTTGCCGTAGCGCGGCACTTCTTCTTTGAGACGTTCGAGCTGCCCTTTTCCGAAAATCAGTTTCGTCGGGTTGCGGAAAATAAACTCTTGCATATGGATGCCCTCCTTTTCCTGAATCTATTATGGCAGCGCCTGCCACCGATTGTAAAGCCAACTGCTTTGGCGGCAAACGATGCATATTTTTCACGACTGCGATTCATCCTATAAGTTGAAAAGAAATTTTCCAAAGGAGGCAAACAAGATGGGAGCATTGCAGCGCATTGCGCTATTGTTGACCATTATCGGCGCCATTAACTGGGGACTGATCGGCTTTTTCCAATTTGACTTAGTCGCCGCCATTTTCGGCGGCCAAGACTCCGTTTGGTCGCGCATCATCTACAGCTTGGTCGGCATCGCCGGCTTGATCAACTTGGCGCTGCTGTTCAAACCGGCCGAAGAGCTTGGGCGCACTGAACCGAAAACATCGCGCACATGACGGAAAACCATTGGGACACTCACCGCCTGACGGTGGGTGTCTTATTTTTTTGCGCCTCTCCCGGCCTCAAAGCGTCATGGACTCTCACCGTTTGGGGCGCAGGGTTATGGTTTCGGCCAATTTTCTTTCTTGGACTGCTCAATCCATTCGCGCAGTTTTTCCTTCAACGGGCGAAACCCCGACTTGAGCGGCATTTTCATGCGCATATGGCGTTTTTCCTTTTCCCCGGCAGGTTCGAGCGCCTTTAGGGACAGGCTCGCCCTCCTCGCCTTTCGATCGACGTCCAACACCTTGACCGTCACTTCATCCCCGACATGGACGTAATCGCGCACATCTTTCACAAATTGATGGGAAATTTCAGAAATATGGATCAACCCTTGCATGCCGTCCTCAAGCTGGACGAACGCGCCATACGGCTGAATGCCCGTCACCTTCCCTTTCACGATCGCTCCTCGTTTGATCGTTGACAAGCGAAACACTCCTATTGATGAATTTCGTCTATGTTTCTGTATTATAACATAGACCGACAGCAAACCCCAAAAAAAGATGTCCCGCCGACGGCGGAACATCCCCAGTTACAGGCGCGCCAAAAACCGTTTCATTCGCTTAATGGCTTCTTGCAGCTGTTCGAGCGATGATGCGTATGAACAGCGGATATAGCCTTCCCCGCTTTGGCCGAAAACGTTGCCGGGGACAACCGCCACTTTTTCTTCGATGAGCAGCCGCTCAGCAAACTGCTCCGACGTCAAACCAGTCGGCTTGATGGACGGGAAAGCGTAAAACGCACCGCCCGGCAAATGGCACGGCAGCCCGATTTCATTGAGCGAGGCGACGAAATAGTTGCGCCGCCGCCGGTAGCTGTTGCGCATCTCGGCGACATCGCGCTCTCCGCTGCGAAGCGCCTCAAGCGCCCCATATTGCGCCATTGTCGGCGCGCACATCATGGCATACTGATGGATTTTCAACATCGCCTGCAAAATCTCGTCAGGCGCTGCCGCAAACCCGAGCCGCCATCCGGTCATCGCAAACCCTTTGGAAAAGCCGGAAATCAAAATCGTCCGCTCGCGCATGCCGCTAACAGCGGCCATGCTCGTGTACTCTCCTTCATACGTCAGCTCGGCGTAAATTTCATCGGCAATGACGAGCAAGTCGTGCGCCTCAGCCAGACGGGCGATCGCTTCAAGCTCCGTGCGGCTCTGCACCGTTCCGGTCGGGTTGTTCGGCGAGCAGATGATGACCGCCTTCGTCCGCTCGGTGATCGCCCGTTCAAGGTGCGCCGGATTGAGCTGAAACTTGTCTTCGCCAGACGTGCAAACGGCCACCGGCTTCCCGCCCGCGAGCACGACAAGCGGCTCGTAGGCGACAAAACTCGGTTCGACGATGATCACTTCATCGCCCGGGTTGATGATCGCCCTAAGCGCCAAGTCGATGGCTTGGCTCGCCCCGACCGTCACTAAAATTTCTGTCTCCGGACAGTAGTCGACATGAAACTTGCGGCGCAAATAAGCGGCGATTTCTTGGCGGAGCTCCAAGAGCCCGGCATTTGGGGTGTACGACGTATAGCCTTGCTCGAGCGACAAAATGCTCGCTTCGCGAATGCTCCAGGACGTGACAAAATCCGGCTCGCCGACGCCGAGCGAAATGACGCCATCCATGGTGGAAGCAAGGTCGAAAAAGCGGCGGATGCCGGATGGTTTCAAGCCCGCAACCGTTTCCGACACGTACGTTTTTCTCGTTTGCGGCTTCATGGCGACACCACGATGCGGCGATCTTGATCTCCTTGGTCAAAGACGATGCCATCGTGTTTGTATTTTTTCAAAATGAAATGGGTCGTCGTTGAAATGACAGAATCGAGCGTCGACAGTTTTTCCGATACAAATTGGGCGATTTCCGCCATCGAACGCCCTTCGATCACGACCGATAAGTCGTAGGCGCCAGACATTAAGTACACCGATTTCACTTCCGGGAATCGGTAAATGCGTTCCGCCACCTCGTCAAAGCCGACACCGCGCTTTGGGGTCACCTTGACGTCGATCATCGCCGTCACTCCCTCGCGGCCGTCCGCCTTCCGCCAGTCAATGAGCGCCGTATATTGGACGATCACTTTCGCCTCTTCTAACTTTTTGACGAGCGCTTCCGTTTCTTCGACCGGCAAATCGATCATCTTCGCCAGCACATCGATCGGCGTTCGTGCATCTTTTTCTAATATTTCGATAATTTCCAGCTCTTTTTCGCTCAATTTCACGCAGCATCCCTCCATTTCATCGGTCGGTTTCGCCAAACCGGCCGCCTGTCGTCATCACGGGAGCGGACAGGACGCCGCTTGCTTCAGCTCAAGCAGCCGGCGGGCGAGTTTTAGGCAGTGGGGAAAAGGAATCGGCTCGTCAAAGGCGAATTCATATATGGACTGAATGCGGGCGGCCAACGTGCGGGCGTCTTCCGTCTCATACACCGCCTGGAGCACGCTGGCCGCCTCGACGTCGTAGGCGTCTTTTCCAAGGCCAAACGGGTCCCAGGCGCCGATCCATTCAAGAAGAAGCCGATTCAACTGTTGTCCGTCCATGCCGCCGCCATCCACCTTCTTTCTTGATGCTATGATATAACCCATTATAAGCCATCGATTCGAAAAAAAGAAGGGAGAAGATGCAACAATGTTTCCATTCGATGAAGGGAAAGGACCGCATCGTTCGCGTGCTGAGAAAGGAGAAGGCGCGATCATGTTTCCGTTCGACCGCGTCATCGACCGCCGGGGCACGCTGTCGGTGAAATGGGATGACGTTCATCGCGTGTTCGGCCGCGAAGACGTATGGCCAATGTGGGTCGCCGATATGGATTTTCCCGCGCCGAAAGAAGTGCAAGAGGCGCTGCGGCAACGGGTGGAGCACGGCGTGTTCGGCTACACCGTCATTCCCGATTCACTCAAAGAAGCGGTGTGCCAATGGCTTGAACGCCGTCATGACTGGACGATCGATCCGTCTTGGCTCGTGTTTGCCCACGGCGTTGTGCCGGCGGTCGCCGCCGCCATCGAAGCGTTTTCCGAACCAGGGGATCGCATCATCGTTTTTTCCCCGGTCTACCGGCCGCTGTTTGATCTCGTCCGCCGTCATGACCGCGCGCTTCTGTTCAGTCCGCTGCGCCTTGAGGAAGACAACTATGCGATCGACTGGGACGACTTGGAGCGAAAGCTGCCCGATGCCAAACTTCTCATCCTTTGCCATCCACACAACCCGGGAGGCAAATCATGGACAAAAGAAGAACTCGAACGGCTGGGAGAACTTTGCCTCAAGCACGGCGTCTTCGTCCTGTCTGATGAAATCCACGCCGATTTGACGCTCCCGCCAGCCAAACACACGCCGTTTGCCTCGCTCCACCCAGAGCTGGCCGCGCAAAGCGCCACGTTCCGCGCGCCGACGAAAACGTTCAACCTCGCCGGCTTGCAGGCGGCGGAAGTCATCATTCCCGACGAATCGCGGCGCCGGGCGTTCCGCCGCGTCCAGCAGCGGCACGGCTTTTTTACGCTGAATGCGTTCGCCATCGTCGGAGCGGAAGCGGCCTACCGCCATGGCGGACCGTGGCTTGACGCCTTGCTTGATTACTTGCGGCAAAACATCGACATGACCGCTGCCTATTTAGCGGAACACTTGCCGCCGCTCCGCGTGATCCGGCCGCAAGCGACGTATCTCGTTTGGATCGACTGCCGCGGCCTTGGCCTTTCCGAGGCGGAGCTGAAGCGTCGGCTCCTTGAAAAAGGAAAACTCGCCGTCGAATTCGGCAGCAAATTCGGTCCCGAAGCGTCGGCTTCATCCGTTTGAATATCGCCTGCCCGCGCCCGACGCTGGAGGAAGGGCTGCGGCGGCTGGCGGCGGCGCTAGGCTAGCTTTGCGCCAAAGAAGAGCGGCCAAGCGGATGGCGAAAGGGAAAAGAAGCAGCGCCGAATCCGTTGCGGGGTTCCTCCATCCATGTAAACCAAAAGAGCAAATGAAGCCAAACGATCGTTCCTTTCCGTTCTCTGTTCTGCCAACCATGTGCAGCAGAAGCCGTGCGACCGCCAGTTTCTCGCATTTCCCATGCGAAGCGCTGCCCTGGCCACGTGAAACAGGGCCCGCGCGCGAGCCCCTGTTTCACGACGAATTGATTTCCCCGCAGGCGATCCGTCCGCCGGCGTCTCCCGCCGGCTGGGTCATGCCGTCGTCTTTCTTGGCGTGAATGACAATCGATGTTCCGTCTTTTGTAAGCAGCGAGCCTTTCTCTCCTTCTTTCAGCGTCACATTGGGCGCCGTCAGCTCGACGTTGACCGTGCCGTCATCCTTCACAATAATGTTCGGCAAATCGCCGGCATGCGCCCCCTCCGGGTGTAAAAGGCCGTGCTTTTTCCCATCCGGATTGTAATGACCGCCGGCCGATTGGAAATCGGGGGGTTTGCAGCTTCCGTTTTCATGGATGTGAATGGCGTGCTCCCCCGGCGGGAGACCTTCTAGGTCAAGCTTCAGCCGCACCCCTTCCGCCTGTTCAGTCAACTCGATCGTACCGATCGAATCGCCGTCCGCATTGATCATCTCCACCGTCCGGCTCGTTCCATTCTCTTGGCCGCAGCCGGACAACACGAGCGCCGCAGCGAACACCACACCGTACGTTTTTCGCAACACGAACCACCCTCCAGCATCACTTGTTATCCGCCAGTATTGCCGGAGGGGGGCTCGTTTATACTCCGGGCGGCTCCTTCCGTTCCTCTCGTTTTCCAAGCAGCTGTTCTTCGAGTTGCTTCGCTTCCCTCTCTTGCCGCCGGGAGATAACGATGATGAGCCGCATCGTGAACACCGCCATCAAGAAAAAGACAGCAAACGAAATGGCTGCGGGAATGTATTCACGTTTGTCTTCCGGAAAGTACAAAAATAAATTCAGCACCGATGGCCACATAAGGAAACAACCTTTCTGCCTAAAAAATCGTCCACTTTCTATTATAACATAAAAAAGCCGCCGCCAACGCAGCAGGCTATAAAGCGAATTTTTTTCGCAGCTGGGTCAAATCAATCCGTTCTCCAATCGTCGGTGGCTTTGTCTTCGCCAAATATTTTTTGTCGTTTTCCACCAGCCGGAAAATCGTATACGCGGTGAACGCATCATCGAGCGCGCAATGGGCTTTTCCAACCGCCTCATTGCCGTACTCTTGCACCGCCTTGCGCAGCGCGGTTTGGTTTTTGTTGCCGAAAAACCGCTTATACTCCATGGCTAAATCACGATGCTCGCCAGTGAATGGGAATTCCACTTGCGCGGATTGGCAGTTTTCCCGGAGCACTTTCATATCCATGCTCCCCCACGTCATCACCGTCGTCGGGCGGTCGCGGTCATATTGCCGAAGCAAGGAAACCAACTCATAAAAACTCATTCCGCGGTCGATTTGTTCTTGGGTGATGTTGAGAAACGACTTGCACCGTTCCGTGAGTTGCGGAAAGCGGAGCGGCTTCACATAGGAAGAAAATTGGCCGATGATCTGATCGTCCACAACCGCGACAAGGCCGACTTCAATAATTTCCGGACAAAACCCGTTCGGGTTTGTTTTCGTCTCCGGCATCGTAAATTCAAAATCGAGAAACAAATATTGCGGGCTGTCCATCGTCGCTTCCCCCCTTTCCGGCACGTTGCTGCCGTCCGTCTTACTATTATTATATCACGCAGAAGCGATTGTTTATTTCTTTTTTCAGAAAATGGCGAAAAAGAGGCGGATGACGGAGGAATCAACGACAGCCTTGGTGAAAAAGAAGAAGGGCGGATGGACGCTTCTCATTCAAGCCAATCGTTTTTAAGATCGGCGAAAAACAATCATTTCCCCTAAACCGATGGTTCTTGAGTGAAGAGAAGAGCAGCACTGATAAAGTTGATCCATTGAAAAAAATGCGATGATTGAGCCGCATTTCCTGTTAAACCACCAGCCTTCTATGATATGATCAAGAAAAAGGAGGGTGGATGGGATGAAAAATGTCGTGATTCATTAGATTGTCACATGGATCTTCACCGAAGACCAACTGCGGGCGTATTGGAAAAAACAGAAGAAGAACCTTCCGTTCAGCGGGCTGACGGACCGCCAGTACATGAAACTGGCTGAAGACATGCTTGAACATTCCTCACACAGCCAGCTCGAGCAGCACTTGCTCGGCCGAGGGGAAAGTGATCGCCGAAGATGAATCGCGCTACGACATCCATGTCGAGATTATTGACACCAATGCTCCAGCCGAACCGAGGCGGCGGATGTTGATGGATCGGGTGCGCGAAATCCTTTGTCCGCATTGTTCCTTTACGTTTTACGTCCGTGAAGCCTCGAGCGAGCGCCGCGACTGGACATGCCCAGCGTGTGGGAGCGGTTTTCACGACATGACGACATAACTGGAAAAGGAGGAGTACAAATGGATCATGCTGCCGCACATGTGTCAAACGTTCAATATTATTTTGCCATTGCGGTTTTCTTGATTACATACGCGATGATCATCTCGGAAAAAATTCACCGCGCGGTCATCGCCTTGCTGGGCGCCGCTCTTATGGTCATCTTCGGCATCGTCGATGCAGAGAAAGCGTTTACTCACCATATTGAATGGGGAACGATCACACTGCTGATCGGCATGATGATTTTAGTCGGCATTACAAGCAAGTCCGGCTTTTTTCAATACATGGCCATTAAAGCAGCCAAGCTCGCAAAAGGCAGCCCGGTCCGCATTTTAATCATGCTTTCACTGTTGACCGGACTGCTGTCGGCGTTTTTGGACAACGTTACGACCGTGCTGCTTGTCGTGCCGGTGACGTTCTCCATTACGCGCATACTTCAAGTGAACCCGGTGCCGTACTTAATCTCCGAAGTGCTGTTGTCGAACATCGGCGGCACGGCAACATTGATCGGCGACCCGCCAAACATTATGATCGGCTCGGCGAACAAGCATTTAGATTTCAACGCCTTTTTGTTCAACCTAACACCGATCGTCGCGGTGATCGCCATCGTCACGGTCGCGATGCTCGCGTTTGTGTACCGCAAGCAGCTGAAAGCCGATCCAACGTTGATTCAAAAGCTGATGGAGCTTCGCGATGCCGACTACATTCAAGACGCCAAACTGATGCGCAAATCGGTCGCCGTGCTCGGGCTGACCATCCTTGGCTTTATTCTTCATTCCGTCATTCATGTCGATGCGGCCGTCATCGCCATGACCGGGGCGGTCGCGCTCATGCTCATCGCCGTGCCGGAGCACGAAATCGAGGATGTCTTCCATTCGATCGAATGGGGCACGATTTTCTTTTTCGCTGGACTGTTCGTCTTGGTCGGCGGGCTTGTTGACATCGGCCTGATCAAATCATTGGCGGAAAAAACGCTTGAGATCACCGGAGGCGATATTTCCACAGCCGCCTATTTCATCCTTTGGTTGTCCGGCATCGCTTCGGCGACGATCGACAACATTCCGTTTGTCGCCACGATGATCCCGCTCATTCAAGATATGGCGGTCGGCATGGGGCTGTCTCCTGACGCTCCGCAAATTGACGTGCTGTGGTGGGCCTTGTCGCTCGGCGCCTGCCTCGGCGGGAACGGGACGCTCATCGGCGCCTCGGCGAACGTCATTGTCGCCGGCATCGCTTCGCGCGAAGGACATGGCTTTACGTACGTTGATTTTTTGAAAATCGGCGCGCCGCTCACGCTCATCGCCTTGCTTTTGTCGCATGCCTATTTATGGCTGCGCTATTTGTAGCGTCCCACCTGCGCAATGCATAAAGAAGGAGCGAAATCGCCGCTTGGCTTCGCTCCTTTTTGGCTGTTTGCACATATCGTAATATCGGATTCCATTTTCGGAAAGGAGGCGCAAGCAGCCATGTTCACCCCGTTCCCGCGGATGCCGGCCGGCCCGTACCCTCCGATCGACCCGGCGCTCTTTTCCCAGTCCGCCACTACGGCGCAGACGCTGATGAACGATGCTGCCACCGTTTTGAAAAAACTGGCCGAGTCCCGTTCGTTCGCGGCCTCGGTCATGTCGGCCGCCCAAGAAGGAAAAACGGAAGAAGTGAAACGCCTCATCCGCTCGCTTGGCATCCGCTCGCAAACCGAGGTGTATTTTAACCCCGACGGCATCCGCCTGACGTTGTCGCCGCCGCCCGGTTCGTTCCCGTGCTGCCAGCTTGCCATCGGCTTGCGCTGGAACGTGTTTTCGCCTTTTCACGGATAGCCTTCGCCATCGCGGCGGCGGGCGAAAAGGAAAAAACGGCCGTCAAGCAGCCTTCTCTCTTCGCATTCGCCGCTTTGGCGGCTGCCAACATCTGTTCACGACGGTCGCATCCGGCGCGACAGCGCCGCTTCCAGACGATGCACGGCGCTGGAAGCGGTGTTGTCGTTGGCGCCTTGCTGGGCCAGAAGCTCCTTTCACACCAAAACGGTTCTCGCCGCCGACCTTCGTGAACCAAAAAAAGACAGCGATCGTCCCATCGCCGTCTGGCTCCTAAACAAACTTGCCGGGCACCAACGCCCGGCGTCCCCTTCCATTCACTTTGCGCATCCGCTCACCTAGGTCGATAAATGAGATCCCCGACAATGATCGTGATCAACGAAATCAACATCGTCATCTTGACCACCTTATAGTCTAGAAAGCGCAGCACTTGTTCTTCAAACATGTAGACGAAAAAGAACATGACCATCAGCATGGCAACAAACAAGACAAACATTTTTTTCGATTCATGGAAACCGGTTCTCCTTCATCAGAATGCATCCAACATACAGGCTTTCTCTATATTCTCCTTATAGAACGGAACAAACAGACGAATTGTCGTTCTGTCGGCCGAATCCGCCACATCCATTTTTATTCGCCTTCGGTTAGGCAGGATGACTTGAACCTTTTGCATAATCGCTACTTTTTCGTTTGAATATGGTTTTTAATGTCATTTAGCAATTTCATGATTTCCTCATTTTGTTGTGTCACTCTTTTTAAATCTTTGGTTGCAAAAAGAACATAGTAAACCACGAAAACGAACAAACCGATCAAAAACAATACAATCAAAACGATCTCTAACAAATTGAGTTCACCCTTTATTTATTCTGAAAAGAGTAAATCCTCCAGAAGGATGGTGATTTAACAGAAAATGCGGTTCAATCATGCCACTTCTCAAGTTGAGAAACCTTATAAATGTTCCTCTTCTCGCCACTCAAAAATCATCGGTTCAGGGGAAATGGGTGTTTTTCACCGGCCTTCCAGGTAATTATTAATTATTTTATGGTCTGTGTGGGTTTTTCATAGAACTTTTGACGCTACCTCAGTTCCTTACCAAGTACACGTTATGGTAAACCAACTATATATTTACAATTATAATTTTACTGGAAATTAAAAAAAAAGGAAGGCTCTTCACCAAAAGTTGTACTTGATTTTTTGTGAACATACCCTATTTACGCTTGTGTGGGGAAATCAGCAAATCAGTGATTTTTGCATATCCTTGTGCAGGAAACCGTATTGCTTGTCAAGTACATGTTGTGGTGAAGAGCCAAAAGGAACTTTATTACCATATCAAAAATAGGAATTTATTCATAAAAATCAATCAATTCATTTCCTTCTATATAAGTTGCAATAAAGATTTTCCGATTGTTCGATTCTGTTTTCCTTCATAACAAGTCATTTTGATAGAATGCAGCGGGCGCTCTACTGGATGTAAAACAAAGTTTCAACTTAT
>NZ_ATCO01000135.1:0-14372 GCF_000422025.1 Geobacillus sp. WSUCF1
CTACATGATCGAGAAGATTGTGGACAAAAACGGAAAGATCGTTTACAAACATCAAAGCAAACCCGTCCCGGTGTTTTCGCCGCAAACGTCGTACTTGATGATCGATATGATGCGCGGCGTGCTTCACGGCGGAACGGCCTCGTCGGTGCCGCGCTACTTGACCTTTTCCGCCGATTGGGCGGGAAAAACCGGGACATCGCAAGACAAGCGCGATTCGTGGTTTATCGCCGTTAATCCGAACGTCACGTTCGGCGTTTGGATCGGCTATGACCGGCCGGCGCCGCTTGAGTCCCGCTACAAAGGGCTTTCCTACAGCCAGCGCACCCAGCTGTTATGGGCGCGGTTGATCAATGCTGCCTATCAAGAAAACCCGAAGCTCATCGCTCCGCCGAAGCGGTTTCTCATGCCAGGCGGCATCGTCCGCCGCGCTTACTGCGCCGCGAGTGGCTTCAGCCCGTCGGCCGCGTGCGAAAAAGCCGGGCTCGTCCGTTACGATCTGTACAATACGAAGTTTGCGCCGCGGGAAGGAAGCGGCGAGGAAGTGATGGAAAGCCGGGTCGTCGTCATCGGCGGACGCCGCTATGTGGCGCTTGAGACGACGCCGGAAGAGTTTGTCACTCGCGAAGTGATCGTGAATCCGAAGCTTCTCGCCGATTGGGGGATCAACGGCGAGGGGCAGGCGGGCGATGCATCGCTCGTCTCCACATTAAAGGAAAACGGCCGTCCACCGGCTCCACCCGCCGCTCGGCTTGCAGGGGGCAAGCTCGTCTGGAATCGCCATAACGAGCCGGATGTCATCGGCTACCGCGTCTATCTAGTGAACGAAACGGGGGAACGACGCCTCGCCGCCGCTGTTAAAGCGGACGAGGCAGCCTCGTTTTCGCCGCTGCAGCCGGGCGCCGCGTACTGCGTCACTGCTGTGGACATCGCCGGACAGGAATCGGCGCCGTCGAACCCCGTTTCGCTGCCGTCCCATTCCGATCAGCAAAAGAGCGGGGGGCCGTCTTCTCCCCCGTCCTCAAGTGCCGCGGACTGACATGGCCGAACAGATGGGCTTTCTTTCAAAAATGCCGTTGTCGGCGCATGCATACGGGGATGGAAAAGGGGCTGATCCCAAAACGCAATCGCGTTTTGGGCCAGCCCCTTCTTCTCTCCCTATCAGTCTTCCATCGTCGACAAATCGCCGGTCGGCAAGTTGAGCTCCCACGCTTTTAAGACGCGGCGCATGATTTTCCCGCTCCGCGTTTTCGGCAGTTTGTCGCGGAACTCGATCTCACGCGGCGCGGCATGAGCGGCGAGCCCTTTTTTGACGAACTGGCGGATGTCTTCTTTCAGTTCCTCGGACGGCTCGTACCCTTCGCGAAGCGCGATGAACGCTTTGATGATTTCCCCGCGCACCGGATCCGGCTTGCCGATGACGCCGGCTTCGGCAACGGCCGGATGCTCGACGAGCTTGCTCTCCACTTCAAACGGCCCAACGCGCTCGCCGGATGTGTTGATGACATCGTCCACACGGCCTTGGAACCAGAAGTAGCCGTCTTCGTCCATGTACGCCGAATCGCCCGAGACGTACCAGTCGCCGATAAAGTACGATTCATATTTTTGCGGGTTGTTCCAAATCGTTTTCATCATCGACGGCCAGCCTTTTTTGATGGCCAAGTTGCCCATCCGGTACGGCGGCAGGACGTTTCCTTGGTCGTCGATGATCGCCGCCTCGACGCCTGGGATCGGTTTCCCCATCGATCCCGGCTTGATTTCCATGCACGGGTAGTTGCAAATGAGATGCGCGCCCGTTTCCGTCATCCACCACGTATCATGGATGCGGCGGCCGAACACTTTCATCCCCCAGCGGATGACTTCCGGGTTGAGCGGCTCGCCGACGCTCAAAATGTGGCGGAGCGAGCTTAAATCATATTTTTTCACGACTTCATCGCCGGCGCCCATCAGCATGCGGAACGCCGTCGGCGCGCTGTACCAGACGGTGACGCCGAAATCTTGGATCGTTTGATACCAAGCATCCGGGCTGAAGCGGCCGCCGACGATGACGCTTGACGCTCCGCACAGCCACGGGCCGAAGATGCCGTACGACGTCCCGGTCACCCACCCCGGGTCAGCCGTGCACCAGTAAATGTCGTCTTCTTTTAAGTCGAGCACCCATTTCGCCGTTTGATAGTGCTGAATCATCGCGTTATGGACGTGCAAAACGCCTTTCGGCTTGCCGGTCGAACCGGATGTGTAATGCAAAATCAAGCCGTCTTGGCGGTCGACCCATTCGATGTCGAAATGCTTGCTTGCCTCATTCATCCGCTTTTTCAAATCGATGTACGGCCCTTCCTCGACAATGCCGTCGCCGACCAAAAAGACGTACTTCAACTCCGGCAAATCGCCGACCGGCACGCGCGGCAGAAGCTCCGGCGTCGTAATGATCGCCTTCGCCCCGCTGTCTTCAAGACGGTCGCGCACCGCTCCTTCCATGAACGCCTCAAACAACGGCCCGACGATGGCGCCGGTTTTAATGATCCCAAGCACCGCAAAGTACAGTTCCGGAGAACGCGGCATGAACACGAACACACGGTCGCCCTTCTGAATGTCCGCCGCCTGTTTTAAGACGTTCGCCACCTTATTGGACATCTCTTTCATTTCTTTGAACGTATATTTCTCGTTCCGCACCGCGTCGCGGTAATAGAGCGCCACTTTATTTTTACGGAACGACTCAGCATGGCGGTCGATCGCCTCATACGCCATGTTGACTCGGCCCGTTTCATGCCAAGAAAACTCTTTCTCCACTTCCGACCATTGAAACTGTTTATATGTTTCTTCGTAGTTTTTCAAATTGTAGTCCCCTTGTATGACAGGAAGCCGTTCTGTGTTCATTCTCCGATCCCCCTTATGTAAGTGATTACATTTCTATTATAGTCGATTGAAAACCATTTCTCAATTTTTAAAATATTCCTCGTCCCCACTTTTTTGAAATTTTTTTGAACCGCACCAGCCGGCGCCGTTTTTATGTATAATGGAAGCAGAACGACCAATTCAGGTGGTGGACGAATGGAACATAAAAAAAACGTATAACGCCAAAGAGCTGAAAACCCCGAAAGGAACGCTCCTCATCGAAGGGCCGGTGACGCCGGAAGCGTTGGCCAGCTATGAATTCCACCATGACCTCACTTCCTTCCGCCCGCCTGCCAAACAGCACAAAGCGTTGATCGAAATCGCCAAGCTGCCGGAAGGGCGGATCATCATCGCCCGCCGCGGCGAGGTGATTGTCGGGTATGTGACGTTTTTGTATCCTGATCCTCTCGAACGTTGGTCGGAAGGGAACATGGAAAATTTGCTCGAGCTTGGCGCCATTGAAGTCATTCCGGAGTTCCGCGGGTTTGGCGTCGGAAAAAATTTATTGATCGTCTCGATGATGGACGACGCCATGGAAGACTATATCATCATTACAACGGAGTATTATTGGCATTGGGATCTAAAAGGCACGGGGCTGAACGTATGGGAGTACCGAAAAGTGATGGAGAAAATGATGAACGCCGGCGGGCTCGTCTGGTATGCGACCGACGACCCGGAAATTTGCTCCCATCCGGCGAACTGCCTCATGGTCCGCATTGGCAAACGGGTCGACGCCGAATCGATTCAACGGTTCGACCGGCTTCGGTTTATGAACCGCTATATGTACTAGCTGAAATTCTCAGCTGTCCGGACGTTTGCGCCCGCCTTGCCGGTTGCGGGCGGCGCGCATAAAATGCCACGCACAAAGGGGAGAGGAGAACGATGCTTGTCGAACAAGTGATGAAAGCACCGGTTATCACGCTTCGCGCCACCAATACAATCGCCGAAGCGCTGCAGCTGCTAAGACATCACCGCATCCGCCATCTGCCGGTCGTCGACGAGGAAGGACGTCTTCTGGGGCTTGTGACGAGCCAAGATTTGCGCGACGCGAGCCCGTCCATTTTCCATCTTCATGAACATCTTGAAGACTTGCAAAAACCGGTCAGCACGATGATGAAAACCGACCTCATCGTCGGCCATCCGCTCGATTTCGTCGAGGAGGTGGCGGCGCTCTTTTACGAACACGGAATCGGCTGTCTGCCGATCGTCAATCACGGGAAACTCGTCGGCATCATCACGCAAACGGATTTGCTCCGCACGTTCATTGAATTGACCGGCGTTCACCAGCCGGGGTCGCAAATCGAGATCAAAGTGCCGAACGAAACCGGCATGTTAAGCAAAGCGGCGGCCATCATCAGCGAGCGCCATGTGAACATCGCCAGCGTCTTGGTGTATCCAGCTCCGGATCCGAATGAGAAAATTTTAGTTTTCCGCGTGCAGACGATGAATCCGCTTCCATTGATCCGCGATTTGCAAAACGCCGGCTATCGCGTGCTATGGCCGAACTTGCCGGGGGTTACGTCATGAGCCGAAACTGCGCATTCGTCTATAGCGAGCAATTTCTTCAGTACAAATTTCATGACGACCATCCGTTCAACCAGCTGCGGGTCAAAATGACATACGACTTGCTTTGCACGCTCGGCGCGCTCGAAGACCGCCAGATCGTCGCCCCGCGCATGGCGACCGATGACGAGCTCGCACTCATTCACGACCGCTCCTACATCGAGGCGGTGAAAGCGGCCGGGCGCGGCGAGCTGTCGGAAGCGGCGGCGCAAAACTACGGCCTTGGCACCGAGGATACGCCGATTTTCCCAAACATGCACGAAGCGAGCGCTCTTTTGGTCGGCAGCACCCTCACCGCCGTCGACGCGGTTCTTTCCGGAGCGGCCGAGCATGCGCTCAACCTTGGCGGCGGTCTGCACCACGGCTTCCGCGGCAAAGCATCCGGCTTTTGCGTCTACAACGACAGCGCGGTCGCCATTCAATACATCAGGGAGAAATACGGACTGCGCGTGTTGTACGTCGACACGGACGCCCACCACGGCGACGGGGTGCAATGGGCGTTTTACGACGATCCGAACGTTTGCACGTTTTCCATTCATGAAACGGGGCGCTATTTGTTCCCAGGGACCGGAAATGTCAACGAGCGCGGCTTAGGCGCGGGCTACGGCTATTCGTTCAACATTCCCGTTGATGCGTTCACGGAAGACGAATCATGGATCGCCGCCTATACGACCGCGCTTCGGGAAATCGCCGACTTTTTCCGCCCGGATGTCATCGTGACGCAAAACGCGTCGACGCCCACTATTACGATCCGCTCACCCATTTGTCGGTGACGATGAAAACCTACCGCGCCATTCCGAAACTCGCGCACGAAATCGCGCATGAATATTGCGGCGGACGCTGGATCGCCGTCGGCGGCGGCGGCTATGACATCTGGCGCGTCGTGCCGCGGGCATGGGCGCTCCTTTGGCTCGAGATGACGGGACAAGCCGATGTGTCCGGCCCGCTGCCGGATGAGTGGCGCGAACGTTGGCAACCGCTTTCACCCGTCGCGCTTCCGCTCGAGTGGGACGACCCGGATGACTTGTATCCCCCGATCCCGCGCAAGGCGGAGATCAGCGAAAAAAATGCGCAAACGGTGGAAAAGGCGTTGTATTTCATTCGCAGTCAACGCCGGGCGGGGACTTGATTTTTTTTTCATTTAAAGAAAACAATGGATTTCTACGTCCTGTTTTCCTAGTCAACTTCCGTTTTCACCGAAAAACGGGCCGACTGCAAGGCGATTGCAGCTGTCAAAAAAGAAATGGAGCAAAGCAAGCAAGAAGCTGGCCCCCGTGTTGAGGCCAGCTTTTTTCATTTCGTCGACTCCCGCACTTCAAGCCGGTGCGGCAAGACAACGATATGGTGGTCCACTGGCTCTTTGTTCATATACTTCGTCAAGAGCCGCATCGCCACCGCCCCGATGTCGTACATCGGCTGCACGACGGTCGTCAGCCGCGGCCGCACCATCGTCGCCAATCGCGTGTTATCAAAACCGACGACTTCCAGTTCATCCGGCACGCGCACCCCGTGGTCTTGGGCGCTGTGGATGATGCCGAGCGCCATTTCGTCCGTGCCAGCAAACACCGCCGTCGGCCGTTCGGCAAGCTCTGTGATTTTCTCATACGCCTCCAAGCCGGAGTCGTACGAGTTGTCGCCCTCAATGACGAGCTCTTCCTCATACGGCGCGCCGTGTTCCTCAAGCGCGCGTCGGTACCCCGCCAACTTCCGCTGGTTGATCGGGTCATCGGTCGGACCGGTTACATAGACAATGCGGCGGTTTCCTTTTTCCAGCAAATACGTCACGGCTTCAAACGCCGCCTGCTCGTAGTCGATGTTGACCGAGGGAATCTCGTTCGGTCCCATCGTCGCCGCAAGCACGATCGGCACCGACGACTTTTGAAATTCGGCGACGTGCTCTTCGGTGATCGTCCCGCCCATAAACAACAGGCCGTCCACTTGCTTGGCGAGCATCGTGTTGAGCAAATGCAGCTCTTTTTCTTTGTTTTGGTCGGAGTTGCTCAAAATGATGTTGTACTTGTACATCGTGGCGATGTCCTCAATGCCGCGCGCCAGTTCGGCGAAGAAAATGCTCGAAATATCCGGGATGATCACTCCGACCGTCGTCGTTTTTTTGCTGGCGAGCCCCCGCGCCACGGCGTTCGGGCGGTAGCCGAGCCGTTCGATGGCCTCAAGCACTTTTTTCCTCGTCGACGGTTTGACGTTCGGGTTGCCATTGACGACGCGCGAGACGGTCGCCATCGAGACGTTCGCCTCCCGCGCCACATCATAAATCGTTACCGTCATTTTGTTTCACTCCTTTTCGCTCGATCCGATAACCGGTCAAATTCCGAATGTATGTACAACTATCATACGATACATTATCGCCAACTCGCAACGAAATCGCAACCATTTTGCCGGTTTGTTCACAAACCGTTCACGGGTAGTTTGCCCCAACACTCGCCATCTCATCAAAAAATCCCCTCGGGCAACAACCGAGGGGATCGTCTTACGCCTGAACAAACTGACGTTGGAACGCGCGCACTTCTTCCATAAACTCGTTGAATTGAGCGATATCCATTTGCTGGGCGGAATCGGACAAGGCGACGGCCGGGTCCGGATGCACTTCGGCCATGACGCCGTCGGCGCCGATCGCCAAGGCCGCTTTGGCGCACGGGATGAGCAGATCGCGCCGCCCCGTTGAGTGGGTGACATCGACGAACACCGGCAAGTGCGTTTCTTTCTTCAAAATCGGCACAGCCGAAATGTCGAGCGTGTTGCGCGTCGCCCGCTCGTACGTGCGGATGCCGCGCTCGCACAAAATGATCTGCCCGTTTCCTTGCGACATGATGTACTCAGCGGCGTTGATGAATTCTTCGATCGTCGCCGCCAAGCCGCGCTTCAGCAAAATCGGCTTGTTCACTTGGCCGGCTGCCTTAAGCAGCTCAAAGTTTTGCATGTTGCGCGCGCCGATTTGGATGACGTCAATATAGTCCAAGGCGATTTCAATGTCCGCCGGGGTGACGATTTCACTGATGACCGCCAAATCAAACTCATCGGCGATCCGTTTCAAAATTTTCAGCCCTTCCACGCCGAGCCCTTGGAAATCGTACGGCGACGTGCGCGGTTTGTAGGCGCCGCCGCGCAGCAGCTTGATCCCTTGTTTTTTCACGGCCTCCGCCACCGCAGCGACTTGTTCATAGCTTTCCACAGCGCACGGGCCCATGACGAAATATTGATTGCCGTCGCCGATTCGCTCGCCTTTCACTTCAACAATCGTGTTTTCCGGATGCTTTTTCCGCGAGACAAGGAGCGCCTTGCGGTGATCGTCTTCCTGCAGCTCGAGCGCTGCTTTAAAAATTTCCTTGAAAATGTGCTGCAGCGTCGATGTTTCAAACGGCCCATCGTTATGCTCGGAAATGAGATCCAACATTTTCCGTTCGCGCACCGGATCGTAGCGGTGCGTCCCTTGCGCTTCTTTAATTTTTCCGATCTCCTGAACGAGCCGCCCCCGTTCATTGATCAGTTTCAACAGCTGCAAGTTGATCTCATCGACTCGCGCCCGCAGTTCGTCTAATCTCTCATTGCTCATGCTTTTCTCATCCTTTCGCCAAGTGTCGTGCATTGTTTTCGCCGCTTGCCGGCAAGCGGTGCCCCCGTCTTGGAGAGCGAAGTCGTTTAATTAGTGTTTATTATAATCGATGGAGCTATCGTTGTCACGAAAAAAATGCTTTTTTGATTAAACGCTTTTAAGCAATAAAGCAAAAAGTGTGCAAAAAACCGCCCGCAATAAAGGCGGACGGTCAAGCGCCGACATGCTCCGAGAGCGCGCCATACGTAATGGCCCAATGGGACGCATGCCAGACGACGCGGCCGTTTTCAAACAGCAGCACTTGCGGCGACTCGTGTTTCACCCCGGTCGTTTCGGCGATATAGTTGGAGAGCGGCCGCGCCTCTTGGACGTACAGACAATATATGGGAAGCTCTGGATGGTCTGCGGCGAACTTCTCGCATTCGCCAAACGCCGCCTGGCTGATCGGGCAGGTGAGGCTATGCTTGACGAACAAAAAACGCTCCGTTTCCTTCATGACGCGGTCAAACTGTTCGATCGTCTCCAGCTTCTCCATTCCCATCTCTCTCACTCCGCTTCTTTTCGCGATGTGATGCTTTGCTCGGCGTCATCAAGCGCCGCCTCGGCTTCCTCAAGCAGCTTTTGCAGCGTTTCCCGGTCGGCTGGCCCGGCGGATGGCGGAATCGGAATCGTCGCCTTCTTGGCTTCCTCTCCATCGTTTTCCCCGCCGGCTGGCGCCGTCGAGGATTTCAACGGAATGAAGCTGGCGATTTCCTTCGTTTTCTCTTTCGCCGTTTCGATCCATTCCGCAGCCGTATCTTTTACGGGCTCCCATCTGCCTGCATGATTCCACTCCTCGAGCCATTTCCGCCCTTTTTCGCTCGTCAAAAACAACGCAGCAGCCGCGCCGGCGATGCCGCCGACCAGCGCGCCAAGCAAAAATCCACCGTTATTTTTCGCCATTCGATACACCCTCCTTTAACGATTGTTTTTTTCTCCATTTTTCCCGTAAATCGAGCAAAACATTTGTCCAGCGCAATGCCTTCACCCATTTTCCTTGCTCCAGGCCCGCCCGCGCCGACAAACCGGCAGCCGCCTGCCGAAGCGCGCGGTTGAGCGAACGGATCGTGCCGCCGATCTCTCCGACCGCTTCGATTGCGCCATTTAGCGTTTCTGCTTTTTTTTGCACATCGCTGGCGATGCCGTTAGCCGTATGGAGAAGTTCACGAACTTCTTTCGCCACCGTTTGCACTTGCTCATCGGCATGGTCGATCGCCGCCGTCAGCCGGCGCAGCGTTTCCTGCAAAACGATGAGCGTCTTGGCTATGTAAACGACAAGCAGCAAAAAAGCAAGCGCGATGAGCGCCACGCTTCCATACAAAAGCCATTCCACCCGATTCCCTCCTTGCCCATTCGAACGTTTCATTCCCTTTGTACCCATCTTTTCCCGCTTTCAAACTTCGACATAGAAAAGACGGCTTCCTTTTTGAAACAGGAAAAACGGGCCATCTTCATCACAGCCCGTTCCCTGTCGGCCGTCAGGCGGAAAGAACGGCCCGTTCGTACGCTTGTTGAAACTTTTGAATGTCGCCGGCGCCCATGAACACCAACACCGCGTCTTGATGCTGCTTCAACACGGCTACGTTTTGTTCCTCAAGCAGCTGGGAACGCGGAATTTGCGCCTGCAAATCACGGATCGTCAGCTTGCCCTCATGTTCGCGCGCCGAGCCGAAAATGTCGCACAAATACACGTGGTCCGCTTGCAGCAAACTTTCGGCAAACTCGCGCAAAAACGTCTGCGTCCGCGTATACGTATGCGGCTGAAAAATCGCCACCACTTCGCGCCCCGGATATTTTTGCCTTGCCGCCTCCAATGTCGCCGTAATTTCGCGTGGATGATGCGCGTAATCATCGATCAGCACTTGGCGCCCGACCGTTTTTTCACTGAAGCGGCGCTTCACGCCTTGGAACGTTTGCAGCCGCTTGGCGATCGTGCCCGCATCCACCCCTTCGTAGTGGCAGAGGGCGATCACGGCGAGAGCATTCAATACGTTATGAGTGCCGAAGCGCGGAATGGCAAACGAAGCGAAAAATGTGTTGCGCACGAACACATCAAACGCCATCCCTTCCGTCGTCTTGACGATATTGCGCGCCTGAAAATCGTTTTCTTCGCCGAATCCATAAAACAAAATCGGCACTTTCGCCTGAATGTTCGGCAAATACGGATCATCCCCGCAGGCGACGATCGCTTTTTTCACTTGATTCGCCATTTGCTGGAAAGCGGAAAACACATCGTCGACATTGGCAAAATAATCCGGGTGATCAAAGTCAATATTTGTCATGATCGCATAATCTGGAAAGTAGGAAAGGAAGTGCCGGCGGTATTCGCACGCTTCAAACACAAAGTATTTGCTCCCTGGTTCTCCTTTTCCCGTGCCGTCTCCGATCAAATAGGACGTTGGATGGGCTCCTTGCATCACATGGGCAAGCAACCCCGTCGTCGTCGTCTTTCCATGCGAACCGGTCACCGCGATGCTCGTAAACTTGCCTGCCAGCTGGCCTAAAAAGCGATGGTAACGAATGACAGGCACACCAAGCTGACGGGCCGCCTCGATTTCCTCATGCGTATCCGGAAATGCGTTGCCGGCAATGACCGTATAACCTGGACGAATATTGTCTTTCGAAAAAGGCAGCACCGGGATTCCCCGCTCTTCAAGCGCCTTTTGCGTGAAAAACCATTTCTCTACATCCGACCCTTGCACCGTATAGCCAAGGTCATGAAGCACTTGCGCGAGCGCGCTCATCCCCGTGCCTTTAATGCCTACAAAATGGTAAGCTGTCATCGTTAAGCCCTCCAACCATCGTCTCTCTGTAAGACAGTATATGATATCCATCTCGTTTTGCCATTTCTCTCATTGCGGTGCACCATTCATTTCCCCATTATAGCACGCAAGGAGGCAAAACACTACCGCCCGCCCAAAGGAGGCCGCCCGCCCTCAGCTGTTCTGCTCGCGCCAGCGCTCCCACTCATCCTCGCTCATCAACACATCGCGCGGTTTGCTGCCGCGCGCCTCCGAAATCAACCCTCGTTCCTCCATCATCTCGATCAACCGGGCAGCGCGGTTGTAGCCGATGCGGAAATGACGCTGCAGGCTCGATGTCGACGCCCCTCCTTGGGCGATGACAAACCGGCACGCCTCCTCGAACAGTTCGTCATCCTCGCCGCCCATCGACGCCGTTTGCCGAAAATCGTCCGGATCAAACAGATAGGATGGGCCTTGCTTCTCTTTCACGTGCGCTGCCACCCGCTCGATCTCCTCATCAGAAATAAAGCAGCCTTGCAGCCGCACCGGCTTGGCCGAACCATTTTCCAAAAACAGCATATCGCCGCGCCCAAGCAGCCGCTCAGCCCCATTCACATCTAAAATGGTGCGCGAATCGACTTGGGAGGAGACGGAAAACGCAATGCGCGTCGGAATGTTCGCCTTGATCAATCCCGTGAGGACATCGACCGACGGCCGCTGCGTCGCGATCAGCAGATGGATGCCGCACGCCCGCGCTTTTTGCGCCAGCCGGCAAATCGATTCTTCGACATCGGCTGGAGCGGCCATCATGAGGTCCGCTAGCTCATCAATGACGATGACGATGTACGGCAGCGGCGGCTCGCTGCTTCCGCGTTCGCGAAGATGGGCGTTATACTTTTCAATATCGCGCACGCCGGCGTGGACAAACTGTTCATACCGCCGTTCCATTTCGCCGACCGCCCACTTGAGCGCCCCCGCCGCCGCCTTCGCCTCGGTGATCACCGGGCTGAGCAAATGCGGCAGCCCGTTGTACGGCGCCAGTTCGACCATTTTTGGATCAATGAGCAGCCATTTCACTTCGTGCGGCGCTGCTTTATACAACATGCTGATAAGCATCGCGTTCATGCATACGCTTTTTCCCGACCCGGTCGCCCCGGCGATCAGCCCATGCGGCATTTTTCGGATGTCAGTCACGACCGGCGCACCGCTAATGTCAAGCCCAAGCGCCACGGTAAGCGGCGATGGGCTTTTACGGAACGCTTCGCTTTCTAAAATTTCCCGCAGGCGCACCGGACGGCTCGTTCGGTTCGGCACTTCAATGCCAATCGTCCGTTTTCCCGGGATCGGCGCCTCGATGCGAATATCTTTCGCCGCCAGACTGAGTTTGATATCATCGATTAAACTCGTAATCTTGCTCACTTTCACTCCTAAATCCGGCTGCACTTCAAACCGCGTCACCGTCGGTCCTTGCGTCGCCCCAACGACTTTGGCGCCGATATGGAAGCTCGCAAACGTCCGGTCCAAACGCTGGCATTGGTCGCGAAGCCACTGCTCGTCGCGTTCGGCCGCTTTCTCGGGCGGTTCAAGAAGCGCCAATGGCGGCAGTACGCAGCCGTTCGATCGATTCGCCGCTTTTTCTTCGAGTTTGCGCCAATCTTGCTTTAACATGATCACATTATACGGGATGCGCGTTCGTTCGGGACGGGAAGCCTCTTCTCGGCGAACAGGCGCCGCCGAGTGACGGATTTCGCGATCTGGGGTCTTCTCCCGCTGTTCTGTCGAAGAAGCGCTCCCTCCGTCGCCATTCCTCATCTGTGACGGCACCCCTCGTCCTTCGCTCTCCAAGCCGCCGTCTGTTGCGTGCGGCGCGCGTTCGTTGCCTCGTTCGTCCAGCTCCTGCCCTTTCTTTTCATCCGCCTCGGCATCACGTTCTTCCTGCCCTGCCGCCGGCGCCAGCTCATGTTTTCCTTCCGTTTCCATAACAGCCGCGGGCATCGCTCCGCTCGCGTCTTCGTTCCATTCCTCTGCCCCCTTGGCCAAAGGCGCCTCTTCTTTTGGCGGTTCAGCCGCCCGGCTTTCCGTTCCCTCTCGCGCGTCTCGCCGTGTCGCTTCTCCGCGGAGGGCCTCTTCCCGAACCGCCTCATCGCTCCGATTCTCCATGCCCCCCGCGGTCAGCTCGGTTCATCCGCTCGTTGCCGCTGTTTCCCCCGATTCCGATCATATCCAAAAACCGGGGATGGCACATCAGACGGGCGGAACGGCCGTTTTTCCGCTATTTCCCTTGAAACGCCAGCCGACGGGCGCCGACTCGGCAGCGGCCGGGATGCCTCGCTTTTCGCCCGCCCCGGCCTTTCCCGATTTTCACCCGGCTGGTCATCCGGAATCAACGGAAAGCGGAAGCGGCCTTGCGGATATTGGTAAATGACATTCACCGCGCCGCGTTCGGGCATGCCGGCCGACAGCCGGGAATTCGTTCGCTGTTCGTTCCCTTCCTCTTCCTCGTCGCTCGTGAGAAAACGAAGCCATCGTTTCCAAAATTTCATCCATCACGTCACTCTTTCTTTGCCTTCATTGTCGGAAAAAATGCCACTGGCGTCGTTCCAGTGGCGAAACAACAGTCGGAATCCGTCTGCACCGCCCGTCGGAACGTCAAAAAACGAACGGCTGGCCGACCTCATACTCATCGGACAGCACCAAAATGCCCTTCTCCTGCGGGGCGTTTGGCAGCCCAAGCTCGCGGGCCGAACAAATCATGCCGGATGACCGGACGCCGCGCAGCTCGCTTTCTTGAATGACGAGGCCGTTTGGCATCACGGCGCCGATTTTGGCGACGACGACTTTTTGCCCTTCGGCGACGTTCGGCGCTCCGCAGACGATTTGCAGCACCTCACCGCCGACATCGACTTGGCAGACGCTCAATTTATCGGCGTTCGGATGCTTCGTTTTCTCTTTCACATATCCGACGACAAACTTCGGCGACAAGTCAGCTTCGATCGGTTCGTCAAAACCGTTTTTCGCCAAGATGTCGTTGATGACGCCGACGAGCTCCTCATTCACTTCCAGCGGACCGTTGCCGGAAAACGGATAGTACGAAGACGCGGAAAAAATGTTATAGCCGACCGTCTCGCCCGTCCGTTCGGACATGATGCGGACGACATCGCCTTGTCTGACAAACGTCCGTTCCTCATCCGCCGCCGGTTTCAGCGACACAAGCAACACGTCGCCGACCCCTTCTCGGTTGTAAAACACGTTCATCGCTCTCTTCCTCCTTGTCGCTACGTTCTCCGTTTTTTTCCTAAAATGAAAATCGGTTCAAGTTTCCCATTTTCGTATAAAAACGACAGCGCCGTGATCGGCACGCGGCCGCCGGCAAAAAAGCTCATCGTCATTTGCGCGAGCACGTCATAACCGATGTCGTTGCGCACATCAGCGATAACAAGCACATCTTGATGCGGAACAGCGACGGCCATCGTTCCTTCCACGCGCGCCCGCATATCGGCCAAAAACGATTCGTTTAAAATGCGGCTCGCATCATACCCGTCATTGGTGTTCACAAAATAAAA
>NZ_ATCO01000136.1:0-4710 GCF_000422025.1 Geobacillus sp. WSUCF1
GTGGGTAGTTCACACAAGGTGAAAAATGTGATGAGACATCAAAGTTTTTCTCTTTGCGAACAACCATGAATCACAGCTGCTAGGACAACTTGACAAACGGGCGAGATTGTCCGTAATATAAAATTACATCTTTCTCATACGGAACAACCGATGATGGAGAAAAGTAGTTAAGGTCCACATGGCCAGAGAGGAAGCGCCCAAGGCTGCGAGCGCTTCTCCATGATGGCTTAACGAAAGACACTCCGTAGGTTTCCCTTTGAACGCGCTTTGCGCCAGTAAAGGGGAACGTGTGCCATGCGTTAATGGCGACAAGCGGAAGCCGGATCGGCTTCAATTAGGGTGGCACCGCGGGAATGACGCTCTCGTCCCTATCGATCACAGGGACAAGGGCGTTTTATTTTGGGCAAAGGAGGATGAGCATGGCTTTTCAAATTCCAAGAGGGACACAAGATGTGCTGCCGGGTGACTCGGAAAAATGGCAATATGTCGAGCACATTGCCCGCAGCCTCTGCAGCCGGTATGGGTATCAGGAAATCCGGACGCCGATTTTTGAACATACGGAGCTTTTTTTGCGCGGCGTGGGGGATACAACGGACATTGTGCAAAAAGAAATGTACACGTTCGAAGACAAAGGGGGGCGCGCGCTGACGCTCCGCCCGGAAGGAACGGCGCCGGTTGTCAGAGCGTTTGTCGAGCATAAGCTGTACGGCAGTCCGAACCAGCCGCTGAAATTGTATTACAGCGGGCCGATGTTTCGCTACGAGCGTCCGGAAGCGGGACGGTTCCGCCAGTTCGTCCAGTTCGGCGTCGAGGCGCTCGGCAGCAGCGATCCGGCGATTGACGCCGAGGTGATGGCGCTAGCGATGCATATTTACGAAGCGCTTGGCTTAAAACGGATCCGGCTTGTCATTAACAGCTTGGGCGACCTTGACAGCCGCCGGGCGCACCGAGAGGCGCTTGTTCGCCATTTTTCAAACCGCATCCACGAGCTGTGCCCGGACTGCCAGACGAGGCTTCATACGAATCCGCTCCGCATTCTCGACTGCAAAAAAGACCGCGATCATGAGCTGATGGCGACGGCGCCGTCGATTTTAGACTATTTAAATGACGAATCGCGCGCCTATTTTGAGAAAGTGAAACAATACTTGACAGCGCTCGGCATCCCGTTTGTCATCGATGCGCGGCTCGTGCGCGGGCTTGACTATTACAACCACACGACGTTTGAAATTATGAGCGAAGCGGAAGGATTTGGCGCGGCGGCGACGCTGTGCGGCGGCGGGCGTTACAACGGGCTTGTCCAAGAAATCGGCGGTCCGGAGACGCCGGGCATCGGCTTTGCCTTGAGCATCGAGCGGCTGTTGGCCGCCCTTGACGCCGAAGGAGTGGAATTGCCGGTGGAGAGTGGGCTTGACTGCTATGTCGTCGCTGTCGGTGAGCGGGCGAAAGACGAGGCGGTCCGCCTCGTTTATGCATTGCGCCGCTTTGGATTGAGGGTCGATCAAGATTATTTGGGCCGAAAATTGAAGGCGCAGCTGAAGGCCGCCGACCGGCTTGGGGCATCGTTTGTCGCCATTATCGGCGATGAAGAACTCGAGAGACAGGAAGCGGCGGTAAAGCATATGGCGAGCGGCGAGCAAACGAATGTACCGCTCGGCGAGTTGGCGCACTTTTTGCATGAACGGATCGGGAAGGAGGAGTGAGCGAATGGAACGCACATATTATTGCGGAGAAGTGCCGGAAACGGCCGTCGGCGAGCGCGTCGTGCTCAAAGGCTGGGTGCAAAAGCGCCGCGACTTAGGCGGCCTCATTTTCATTGACTTGCGCGACCGAACGGGCATCGTCCAAGTTGTCGCCAGCCCGGACGTGTCGGCTGAAGCGCTGGCGGCAGCGGAGCGCGTGCGGAGCGAATACGTTTTAAGCGTCGAAGGAACGGTCGTCGCCCGCGCTCCGGAGACGGTCAATCCGAACATCGCGACCGGCCGCATTGAAATTCAGGCGGAACGAATCGAGATCATCAACGAGGCAAAAACGCCGCCGTTTTCGATTTCCGATGACACGGATGCGGCGGAAGACGTGCGCTTAAAATATCGGTATTTGGATTTGCGCCGCCCAGTCATGTTTCAAACACTGGCGCTTCGCCACAAAATCACAAAGACGGTGCGCGACTTTTTGGATAGCGAACGCTTTTTGGAAATTGAAACGCCGATGTTGACGAAAAGCACGCCGGAAGGGGCGCGTGACTATTTGGTGCCAAGCCGCGTCCATCCGGGCGAATTTTACGCCTTGCCGCAGTCACCGCAAATTTTTAAGCAGCTGCTCATGGTCGGCGGCGTGGAACGGTACTACCAAATCGCCCGTTGCTTCCGTGACGAGGATTTGCGCGCCGACCGCCAGCCGGAATTTACGCAAATCGACATCGAAATGTCGTTTATCGAACAAGAGGATATTATCGATTTAACCGAACGGATGATGGCTGCCGTCGTGAAAGCGGCAAAAGGGATCGACATCCCGCGCCCGTTTCCGCGCATCACGTATGACGAGGCGATGAGCCGCTACGGCTCGGACAAGCCGGATATACGCTTTGGCCTCGAGCTCGTCGACGTATCGGAAATCGTTCGTGATTCAGCGTTTCAAGTGTTCGCCCGCGCCGTCAAAGAAGGAGGCCAAGTGAAGGCGATCAACGCGAAAGGCGCTGCCCCTCGCTATTCGCGTAAAGATATTGACGCCTTAGGAGAATTTGCCGGCCGCTACGGGGCGAAAGGGCTCGCCTGGCTGAAAGCGGAAGGCGAAGAGCTGAAAGGACCGATCGCCAAGTTTTTCACCGATGAGGAACAGGCGGCGCTGCGTCGAGCGCTTGCTGTCGAAGACGGAGATTTGCTTTTGTTTGTCGCCGACGAAAAAGCGATCGTCGCCGCGGCGCTCGGCGCGTTGCGGCTGAAGCTTGGCAAGGAGCTCGGCTTGATCGACGAAGCGAAGCTCGCGTTTTTGTGGGTGACGGATTGGCCGCTTTTGGAGTATGACGAAGAAGAAGGGCGCTATTACGCCGCCCACCATCCGTTTACGATGCCGGTGCGCGACGACATTCCGCTGTTGGAGACAAACCCAAGCGCCGTCCGCGCGCAGGCGTACGACCTCGTCTTAAATGGCTATGAGCTTGGCGGCGGCTCGCTCCGCATTTTCGAGCGGGACGTGCAAGAAAAAATGTTCCGCGCCTTAGGGTTCAGCGAAGAAGAAGCGCGCCGTCAGTTCGGATTCTTGCTTGAGGCGTTTGAATACGGCACTCCGCCGCACGGCGGCATTGCGCTTGGCCTTGACCGGCTGGTGATGTTGCTCGCTGGGCGCACGAACTTGCGCGATACGATCGCGTTTCCGAAAACGGCGAGCGCGAGCTGCTTGCTTACCGAAGCGCCGGGGCCGGTCAGCGACAAGCAGCTCGAGGAGCTGCACTTGGCGGTTGTGCTTCCGGAAAACGAGTGACAGCGGCATCTGAAAAAGAAACGTTGGCAATAGGTGTTCACAAAGGCTGAAAAATGTGTTACAATCAAACTAACAACCGTCCTAATGTGTTCGTCGGATCACTGATCGTTTTGACCGAACAGTTTATGATCCGGGAGCTCGGGGTTTCCAAGCGGCGTGCACGCCTCTTCGTCACAGGGGAAGCGCAAACCTTGGAACAGGGCACCCACCTATGGGAGAGCGGGTTCAAAACGAAGGCATCGACGGCACGATTGGGACTGGCAACAGTAAGGAATCAACAACATTTCCCCTATGCGGATGGCCGCGTAGGGGTTTTGTTTTGCCAGCAAAATGCCGTTGCCTCTTTTGCTGTCTTGATGGTAGGATAAAAAGCGGCATAAACACCAATTTTGGAGCAAACGGAGAGGAGAACGATGCTGCATCAATTTTCCCGCAATGAACTCGCGATTGGCCCTGAAGGGTTGGAACGCTTAAAAAACGCCACCGTCGCCGTCCTTGGCGTCGGCGGCGTGGGGTCGTTCGCCGTCGAGGCGCTCGCCCGTTCCGGCATTGGCCGCTTGGTGCTTGTTGATCGCGATAACGTCGATATCACCAACATCAACCGGCAAATCCATGCGTTGCTCTCGACCATCGGGCGTCCGAAAGTGGAGCTCATGAAAGAGCGCATCGCCGACATCAACCCGGCGTGCGAGGTGATCGCTTTGCAAATGTTTTATACGGAAGAGACGTATGAGCAATTTTTCGCCTATGATCTGGATTTTGTCATCGATGCGTCCGACACGATTGTGTACAAAGTGCATTTGATGAAACAATGCCTCAAGCGCGGCATTCCGATCATCTCCAGCATGGGTGCGGCGAACAAAATGGATCCGACCCGGTTCCGCATTGCCGATATTTCGAAAACACACACCGATCCGATCGCGAAAGTCATCCGCGCCAAGCTGCGCAAAGAAGGGATCCGCCGCGGCATTCCGGTCGTCTTTTCCGACGAGAAGCCGGTGAAAATCCGCGAAGATGTCCGCCAGGTTGTCGGCAATGACGCTTCGCCGATCCGCAAGGCGAAAATGCCGCCGTCTTCGAATGCTTTCGTTCCATCAGTTGCCGGGCTCATTATGGCTTCCTACGTGATAAATCGTCTATTAGAGGGAATTCCTATAAGGCGCGTTGGCGACGATTGAACTCTTCCACCTTCATCCTATTTCGCGCAGGAGACTCCCACTTCAACGACCAAAG
>NZ_ATCO01000137.1:0-16417 GCF_000422025.1 Geobacillus sp. WSUCF1
GGGGGTAGTTGACCAACAAGCCAGCTGGGTACAAGAACCATAAGGAGGAGTGAGAGGATGACAACTCGACTGATCGATCTTGTCAACAAGCAAATCGCCAACTGGACTGTGTTGTACGTGAAATTGCACAACTATCATTGGTATGTCACCGGGCCGCAGTTTTTCACGCTGCATGAAAAATTCGAAGAGCTGTACAACGAAGCCGCGACCCACATTGACGCACTGGCCGAGCGGCTGTTGGCCTTGGGTGGCAAGCCTGTGGCGACGATGAAAGACTGCCTCAAGCAGGCGTCCGTCAAAGAAGCAGCCGGGACGGAAACGGCGGAGCAAATGGTCGCTTCGATTGTCGGCGACTTTGAAACGATGATCGGCGAATTGAAAGAAGGCATGCAGCTGGCGGATGAAGTGAACGATGAAACGACGGGGGATATGCTGCTTGGCATTCATCGCAGCTTGGAAAAACACGTCTGGATGTTGAAATCGTTCTTAGGACGATAAGAAGAGGAGGCTGTCCTCAGGCCGGGGGACGGCCTTTTGCTTTGTCCTGTCTTTGTCGAAAAAGGGCGATTTTTTAGGGAATGCGCCGCGTCGCGTTCTCCTCACCGGGCATACGATAGTTACGCGTATCCTATGTTCAAGGAGGGGGGAGCGTGAACAAGCCGATCCCGATGGTTGCCGTGTCGCTGTTCGGTTCGTTTTTGTCGCTGTTTGTCGGCAGCGTGGACTCATTTGTCGTGATTTTGCTTGCTTTGGTCATTGTCGACTACCTCACCGGCATCGCCGCCAGCGCGGTTGAAGGCAAGCTATCAAGTCAAGTCGGCTTTCGCGGCATCATCCGCAAACTGTTGATTTTCATTCTGGTGGCGGCATCGCATCTCGTCGATTTGGCCATTGGATGGAACATGCATGTCATCCGCGATGCGATCATTTTTTTCTATATCGCCAATGAGTTTATCTCGATTGTGGAAAACGCCGGCCGGGCGGGCGTTCCGATCCCGTCCGTGCTGCGCAAGGCGATCGAGCTGTTGAAAGATGAAATAAAATGAGCATAGTTTTCCCCGATTGCCCCACACTAAGCAAAAAGAGCAAAAGAAGGAGTGGATGAAGGTGCAGATGAACAAAAAAAGACGTATTACGTCTCAATGGCGCACGGGGAAATTTCCCAGTTGAAAACGGCATCGCGTGGGACTTTCAAATTGAGGCGACCGACGAGGAAATCGCACGCCTGCGCGAGTATTTTGACCAAAACTACTCCACCGACTGGCAGGCGTTTTGGCGCACCCATGTGCCGTACATCCAATACCACTATGATCGGGAAAACGATGCGTACGACCGGACGATGGTCGACATTTACAAAATGATTTATGAGCTCGGCAACGACGAAGCGAAAGCGCACATCCGCTCGATGGGCATTCTCCCGGACGAAAAAGAAGAGTAAACGCCGCGAGTCGAGCGGCGTTTTTCTGTATAATGGGGAGAGGAAAGGGGAGAGTCCGATGCATGAATTTCGCGATTACTACGGACATCGCGTTCGGCTGGCCTTTGCGGATCATCCGTTTTCCCCCTCCCCCGGGCATGTATGGGTCATTTGCCGCTATGGCGGGCGATGGCTGTTGACGGATCATCCGCGCCGCGGCCTTGAGTTTCCCGGCGGCAAGGTGGAAGAAGGGGAAACAGCGGCGGAAGCCGCGGCCCGCGAAGTGATGGAAGAAACGGGGGGAATCGTCGGCCGGCTTGAATACATCGGCCAATATGAAGTGGAGCCCGATATCGTGAAAAACATGTATTTTGCCGACATCGCTGCGCTCGTCGAGCGGGGGTCGTATTTGGAAACGAACGGCCCGGTGCTGCTTGAGGCGCTGCCGGATGACATCCGCACGGATGAACGGTTCAGCTATATCATGAAAGACGATGTCCTTTCGCTTTCGCTTGCCGAGTTGAAACAGCGCGGACTGATCAGCCGAGGGGAAAGAAGCGGAGAACGGTGATGATTTTAGACGGCTTTTGTTGGTCATCCGGTTCCATGAAGGAAGAAGCCAAGGGGGGATGGGCGGATGCCGGCCCGACGTCAGGAATGAAAAGAGACGCCCGTCGATCGTTTACGAACGTCTCTTAACGACGGCTGCCCCATTTTTTCTCGACGATGGCAACAAGTTGGTACATAACAGTCGACAACAAAGCGACAATGAGCAGGCTCATCAATACGAGCGTGAAGTTGAACACTTGGAAGCCGTAAATGATTAAATACCCAAGCCCTTGCTTGGAGACGAGAAACTCTCCGGTGATGACACCGACCCAAGCGAGGCCGACGTTCACTTTCAACGTCGAAATGATCGCCGGGAACGACGCCGGCAGCACCGCCTCTTTAAAGCATTGGTAGCGGGTGGCGCCGAACGTCCGCAGCACTTTCAAATAGTTCGGGTCAACTTCTTGGAACGCCGAATAGACGACAATCGTCGTGATGATGATGGAAATGACGACGCCCATGGCGATGATGGACGTAAATCCCGGTCCGAGAGCGACGATCAAAATCGGCCCGAGGGCGACTTTTGGCATGGCGTTGAAGACGACCAAATACGGATCGAGCGTTTTCGCCAGGCGCGGAAACCACCAAAGGACCGCGCCGATGAGCGCCCCGCCGGCGGTACCGATAAGAAAGCCGAGCAACGTTTCAAACAATGTCGCCCACGTGTGGACAAACAGCGAATGATCGCCAAGTTTTTCGCCAAACAGCTTGGCGATGGCGGACGGCGAACTGAATAGGAGCGGATCGACCCAATGGAAGCGGCTCGCCGCTTCCCAGACGGCGAAAAAGGCGACAAGCAGCGCCGTCTGCCAAAGGCGGATCACCCGCCGCTCTTTGCGCAATGCGGCGAGGTATTCACGGTGCAGCGATTCGATGCGATCATGGAGCGGCTTCAAGGTCCTCCATCTCCTTCCAAATGGATTGGAACAATGGCGAAAACGCCGGATGCTGGCGGGCGGCAAGCGGCGGGCGGCCGCGCAGTTCATCCGGGATGACAAACGTCCGCACAAGGCGCCCAGGGCGCGGTGAAAACAAGAAAATGCGGTCGCTCATGGCGATGGCTTCTTCGATGTCATGGGTGACCAAGACGGCTGTTTTTTCGTATTGCCGCAGCGTCGCCCAGACGAGCTCTTCCAATTTCAGCTTCGTCTGCTGGTCGAGGGCGGAAAACGGCTCGTCGAGCAACAACAGTTTCGGATCAGTCGCGAGCGTGCGCACAAGCGCCGCGCGCTGGCGCATGCCGCCGGACAGCTGGCTCGGGTAATACGACTCGACGCCGCCAAGGCCGATCTCAGCGAGCAGGGCGAGCGCCCGCTTTTTCGTTTCCGGCGTCAACGTTCCCGTGATGTGGGGTCCGAGCAAAATGTTTTCCTCGATCGTTTTCCAAGGGAATAGGTAGTCTTGCTGAAGCATGTAGCCGACCGCACGCCGCGCCGTTTGGGCGTCCGATCCGCCCGACCAGAGCGGTTCGCCTTCTATGAGCACCGCCCCTTCCGTTGGTTCGATCAATCCGGCGATGATCGAAAGCAGCGTCGTTTTGCCGCAGCCGCTAGGGCCGAGAAAGGAGACGAACTCCCCTTTCTCGACGGACAGCGACACATCATCGAGTGCAGTGACAGCGGTCGTTTTTGTCAAATACGTGTGCGAGAGGCGGTCGATGACAAGAAACATTTCGTTCACCCGCTTTCGTCACTTGTTCATCGCGCTTTTGGCAAACGACGAATCAACAAGCGTGTCAACGTGGATGCGCTTCGGCAGCTCGCCGGCTTCGGCCATAATGTCTTGCAAGTGGTTCCATTCTTCTTCATCCAAAATCGGATCGGTCGCGTAGGTCCCTTGGCTTTTGTACCGGTCGACGACTTTTTCGATCAAAGCCAAATCGGTGTCTTTGAAATACGGCTGAATAGCTTTCGCGATCTCGGCGGCGTTGTGCGATTCGACCCATTGCTGCGCTTTGTAGATCGCGCGCGTAAATTTTTCAATGACGTCTTTGTTCGCTTTGATGTAGCTTCGTTTCGCCATATACGACGTGTACGGCACGCGCCCGGATTCGGTGCCGAATGAAGCGACGATATAGCCTTTTCCTTCTTGTTCAAAAATGCTCGCCGTCGGTTCAAACAGCTGGACGAAATCGCCCGTCCCGCTCGCAAAGGCGTTGGCGATATTGGCGAAATCAACGTTTTGGATCAGCTTCAAATCTTGATGCGGGTCAATGCCGTGTTTTTTCAGCACAAACTCGCCGACCATTTGCGGCATGCCGCCTTTCCGTTGGCCGAGGAACGTGCTTCCTTTCAGCATCTCCCATGTAAAGTGGTCGATTTTCTCGCGGGAAACAAGAAACGTCCCGTCGGTTTGCGTGAGCTGCGCGAAATTGATGACCGGATCGTCCGTCCCTTGCGCATAGACATAAATGGATGTTTCCGAGCCGACAAGGGCGATGTCCGCGCCGCCGGAAAGCAGCGTCGTCATCGTTTTGTCGCCGCCCCATGTCGTCGTCAGTTCGACATCCAGCCCCTCTTCTTGAAAGAAGCCTTTTGCCAGGGCGACGTACTGCGGCGCGTAAAAAATCGAGTGCGTCACTTCGGCGAGCCGCACTTTTTGGAGCGGCTTTTCGCTTTGGCCCCCGTCATTCGTGCAGGCGGAAAGCGGCAAAAGCAAGAGAAGCGAGCATAACCATACGGCCCATTTTTTCATGTTCGTTAACCCCCTTGGTTCGCATGCGGTAAACCGTGGTTTCACCTTATCGTATGCACGCAGCAAAAATGTGTGAATGCCTAGAAAAAATGGGCGGTCAGCCGAGAACGGGCGGCGGTCGGGACGCTCCTCGCGCTCCAGGGCTTTTTCAAGATGACGCTCGGCCAAGGGGAGGCATGCAAGAGCGGCGAGGCAGTCGGACATCCCCACTTGTCCTAATGAAAGAAGGCGTTGGGGGATGATGACGGGTGGTTCGCATCATCTGTTTTCGCATAGGAAGGAGGCAGGCGTATGGACGGGGACATCATCGACCAATACCGGTTTCCGTCGCCGCATCCGGGAATCGATGTGTTCTTTGTCACCTATATGTCCCAAGGGCTGAAGGTGAAAGGATTTTTAGCGGCGCCGAAACAAAATAAGGTGTATGACGGCTTCTTGTATTTGCGCGGCGGGATTAAAAATGTGGGGCAGGTGCGAGTGCCGCGCCTTGTCCAATTCGCTTCGCACGGGTTTGTCGTCTTCGCTCCGCTCTATCGCGGCAATGGGGGCGGAGAAGGAAACGAAGATTTCGCCGGTGAAGACCGTTATGACGCGCTCGCTGGGTTTCATCTCCTTCGCCGCCATCCGCTCGTCCATCCCGGGCGCGTTCACATGTTCGGCTTCTCCCGCGGCGGGGCGATGGCGCTCCATGCCGCCCTAATGGCCGAGGGGGTCTGTTCGGTGGCGGTCTGGGGAGGGGTGGCGGATATGGAGCTTACGTATTGGGAGCGGCCTGACTTGCGGCGGATGATGAAGCGCGTCATCGGCGGGACGCCGAACAAATGCCCGGAGCGCTACCGGCACCGCACGCCGCTCTATCATCTGGAACGGCTCAAGGCCCCGGTGCTCATCATCCACGGCGAGCGCGATGAGAACGTCTCGATTGAGCACGCCTGGCGGCTGGAACGGCGGCTGAAGCAGCTCGGCAAACCGGTCACGGCTTGGTACTTCCCTGAGTTCACCCACTATTTTCCGCCGCAAGCCAATCGCGAGACGGTGCAAAGGCTCACGGAATGGATGAAACAACAGCCGACGATGTGATACGATACAACTAGAGGGGCGGCTGCGTGCGCCGCTCGGGTGGCGGCGCGGCCGCCAACGAATCGATGGGGTGCCAAGGAGGTTGGAATCATATGGGCATGCCGATGGAGCTGCAGACGGTCATTGTGACAAAAGGAAAGGAACAGCGCGTTCAAGGAAATGTGTTTGTGTTGGAAAAAGAAGGATACCGCTTGTATCCGCTTGACGTGCCGCTTGAAGTGCGCCGGACGGTGCAAAGCGAAGCGAGCGGCGTTGCGGTCGTGAGAAAGCTTGAGTGGAAAGACAGCCGGACGACGGTGACGTATGAGCTCGTCAGCCTGTATTCGACGAATTGAACGAGGCTGCACACCACGAAGCGGCTGAATGAGAGCTGAACGGGTTCATCGGACAGGAGCGCAAACGGAAGAACGGTTTGCGCTCTTGGCTCAAGTTTTTTCCGTCTATAGTTAACTTGTGGCGTCAGGCCGATTCAGACAAGCATAAAAATAGCCTTTGCTTGAGGACTTCCTGTGCGACGTTTGATCATACCATAAAAAAGTAGGGGGGAGGAGAAGGAGTTTGGCCGCGGAGAGCGAATATCATACGATGAATTCGATGCCGCAAGGAGGGAAAACGTGGCGAAAAAGCGAATCGATCACGACCGGTTGTTCAAGGAGCTGCTGTCGACGTTTTTCGAAGACTTTTTGCTTCTTTTCTTTCCTGACGTGTACGAGCACATCGACGTCCATCATCTTTCCTTTCTCTCCGAAGAGCTGTTCACCGACGTGACAGCTGGGGAAAAGCACCGCGTCGACTTGTTGGTCGAAACAAAGGTAAGAGGGGAGGACGGGCTCGTCATCGTTCACGTCGAACATCAAAGCTATAAGCAGCGGACGTTCCCCGAGCGAATGTTCCTCTACTTCAGCCGCTTGTTTCAAAAACACCGCCGCCGCATCCTCCCGATCGCCATTTTCAGCTACGACGAACGCCACGACGAACCTTCCTCATTGATGATTCAATTTCCATTTTTGACGGTTCTTGACTTCCGCTTTCTGACGGTGGAACTGCGCAAACTGCCGTGGCGCGAGTACATCCGCCGTGACAATCCGGTTGCCGCCGCCTTGTTAAGCAAAATGGGGTATAATGAAAGCGAGAAGGTGGAAGTGAAAAAGGAGTTTTTGCGCATCCTAGTCCGCCTCGAGCTCGATGAGGCGAAGCAGCGGCTGTTGTTTGGGTTTTTTGAAACGTATTTGCGGTTGTCCGAAGCGGAGGAAATCCAACTGCGAAACGAGGTGAGCCAAATGGAGACGAAGGAAGCGAAACAAGTGATGGAGCTCATCATCTCATACGAACAGCGGGGAATCGAGAAAGGCATTCAACAAGGAGTCAAACAAGGAATCGAACAAGGGTTGAAACAAGGAATAAAGCAAGGGATGAAGCAAGGGATTGAACAGGGACGCCAAAAAGGGATCGAGGAAGGGAAAATCGACATCGCGAAGAAAATGTTGGCGAAAGGGTACGATGTCGACACGATCCACGAGCTGACCGGGTTGCCGGCGGAAAAGATTGAACAGCTGAAGAAGTAAACCCGCCTTCGCATTGTCGTCGACCCCCAATCGTGCCAAAACCCCGGGGGATCGACGACAATCATTTTATGCGTTCGAACCTTACGGCCATCGAGGGTAAAGTCTATTGACAGAATTTGTCGGTGACGTTCATCGTCCCGATTGGCGTTTTGATTCTAATGTTGAAAAGGCAGGAGCGCAAACAATCCTTCGGTTTGCACTCTGCCATATGATGAAGCAAGACTGATTCCTTTGCTTTGTTCTGAAATAAAGTGATCATTTACAGAGGGAGCTCACAAAATAGTTCCCGTGATTTCTCCTCCTCAATCCTCTCTTTGATCATCGAAACGATTGGTGATGGAATCGTAAACACGAACCAAAAGCCAGCTCTTCAGTTTTTGATAAAACGCGCTCTTTGTCGCGCCCCCAAGCAAGGGGGCGAAGGAAAGCGGATGGATTTTCAACAATTTCCTAAAGGCGAATGGATATACTGAAGCAATGGAAGCCTCCCCCTTATTCTTGTGCAGAGTCTATTTTTTATTACCACAACTTCCCTTGTTTGTCAAGGATTTGTTCGGCATCGGAATGAAAAATCCTCCCGATTTTCGTGGGAAGGAGGCGAAATGGGAGGCCCAAAGCAACGGAAAGAAATAAAAAACAGCCGGACAGGGAATACCCTGTCCGGCCGTGTTCTTGTTACACGAGCGGTCCGCCGAGTTTTTCGATGGACGGATCGATGTGGGCGAATTTTTGGAAGTTGGCGCGGAATTTTTGCGCCAGCTCTTTTGCTTTTTGTTCGTATGCTTGTTTGTCGGCCCATGTGTTTTGCGGCTGCAGGACGTCATCCGGCACGCCGGGGACGCGGGTTGGGATGGCGAGGCCGAAAATCGGATCTTTGACTGTTTCGACGTTGTCGAGCTCCCCTTCGACGGCGGCTTGCACCATCGCCCGGGTGTAGGCGAGCTTCATGCGGCTGCCGACGCCGTACGACCCCCCTGTCCAACCGGTGTTGACCAAAAAGACGCGGACGTTGTGTTCGGCGATTTTTTGCCCGAGCATTTCCGCGTACTCGACGGCCGGGCGCGGCAAAAACGGTGCGCCAAAGCACGTTGAGAACGTTGCTTCCGGTTCGGTGACGCCGCGTTCGGTGCCGGCGAGCTTGCTTGTGTAGCCGCTTAAGAAATGGTACATCGCTTGTTCGCGCGTCAGCTTGCTGATCGGCGGCAGGACGCCGAACGCATCAGCCGTCAAAAACACGATCGTGGACGGATGGCCGGCGACGCTCGGGTCGATGATGTTTTGGATCGCCTGAAGCGGGTAGGCGGCGCGCGTGTTTTCCGTCAGCGTGCCGTCGTCGTAATTCGGCACCCGCGTCGCGTCATCGAGGACGACGTTTTCGAGCACCGCGCCGAAGCCGATGGCGTCAAAAATTTGCGGCTCTTTCTCGCGCGATAGGTTGATGCATTTCGCATAGCAGCCGCCTTCGATGTTGAAAATACCGCGGCTTGACCAGCCGTGTTCATCATCGCCGATCAAGCGGCGGTTCGGGTCGGTCGAGAGCGTCGTTTTTCCCGTTCCCGACAAGCCGAAAAAGAGGGCGACGTCGCCTTCCTGGCCGACGTTGGCCGAGCAGTGCATCGGCAGGATGCCTTGTTCCGGCAGCAAATAGTTCATCACCGAGAAAATCGATTTTTTCATTTCGCCGGCATACTCGGTGCCGCCGATCAACACGGTGCGCCGTTCAAACGAGATGATGATGAACGCTTCCGAGCGCGTGCCGTCGACTTTCGGGTCGGCTTTAAAGTTCGGCGCGCAAATGACGGTGAATTGCGGCTCATGCACGGCGAGCTCTTCGGCGTTCGGCCGAATGAACAGCTGATGGACGAACAAGTTGTGCCAGGCGAATTCGTTGACGACTTGAATCGGCAGCCGGTATTTCGGATCGGCGCCGGCAAAGCCTTTAAACACGAACAGTTCATCTTTCTTCATTAAATAGTCGAGCACTTTGTCGTACAGTTTATCAAACGTCTCCGGAGACATCGGCTGGTTGACCGCTCCCCAGTCGATCGTTTGCTTCGTTGACGGTTCTTCGACGATGTATTTGTCTTTCGGCGACCGCCCTGTGTACTTGCCGGTCGTGACCGCGACGGCTCCGGTGTGCGTCAGCCGTCCTTCGTTCCGCTGCAGGACTTTCTCGACGAGCTCGGCGACGGACAGTTGATGATGCACGTACGGTTTTTGCAGCAATACATCAAGCTTATTCGTCATGTTTGCGATCCCCATATTCAAAACCTGCCTTCTTTTTGAAATCACTCTTGAAAATAGTATAACACATTTTTATTAATAGTCCATACTAATTGTGTGGGTTTTTCAAACTTTATTTTGCCCAATGTGTCGATTTCCTTGAGGAAAGAATTTTCTCGGCTGGAAATGATAAAAAATGAATTTTGATAGTTGACTTTGCCGATTCCATTGCGATAAGATAAGTCATTGAACGGATACTCTTATCCCGAGCCGGTGGAGGGACAGGCCCGATGAAGCCCAGCAACCGTCACAACTGTACATGTGTGAAATGGTGCTAACCTGTGGCAAGGCGCAGTCCTTGAACGATAAGAGTGAAAGGAAGCAATACGATTGCCATGACCTTTCCTCAGCCGTTACAGGAAAGGTTTTTTATATTGCGAAGGGAAAAAGGGAAATGAGTTCCGTGTTGCCACATTATGCCAAGAGGAGGAAACAAACCGAATGTCAGCCAAACGCCGCTTGTTTACTTCAGAGTCTGTGACGGAAGGACATCCGGATAAAATTTGCGACCAAATTTCTGACGCCATTTTGGATGCCATTTTGGAAAAAGATCCGAACGCCCGCGTCGCCTGCGAAACGAGCGTCACGACCGGGCTGGTGCTCGTGAGCGGGGAAATCACGACATCAACATACGTGGACATTCCGCGCATCGTCCGCGATACGGTCCGGGAGATCGGCTACACGCGCGCCAAATACGGATTTGACGCCGATACGTGCGCGGTGCTGACGTCGATTGACGAACAATCGCCGGACATTGCGATGGGGGTGAACCGGGCGCTTGAGGCGCGCGAAGGTCAGATGACTGACGAGGAAATTGAAGCGATTGGCGCCGGCGACCAAGGATTGATGTTTGGGTTCGCCTGCAATGAGACGGAAGAATTGATGCCGTTGCCGATTTCGCTTGCGCACCGCTTGGCGCGCCGATTGGCGGAAGTGCGCAAAACGGATGTCTTGCCGTACTTGCGGCCGGACGGGAAAACGCAAGTGACGATCGAATACGATGAAAACGGCAAACCGGTGCGCGTCGATACGATCGTCGTTTCCGCGCAGCACCATCCGGAAATTACGCAAGAGCAAATCGAGCGCGACATTAAAGAACAGGTCATCAAGCCGGTCGTGCCCGCAGAGCTGCTTGATGAGAACACGAAATACTTCATCAACCCGACAGGACGGTTTGTCATCGGCGGTCCGCAAGGGGATGCTGGGTTGACGGGGCGCAAAATCATCGTCGATACGTACGGCGGCTACGCCCGCCACGGCGGCGGCGCGTTCTCGGGCAAAGATCCGACGAAAGTCGACCGCTCGGCGGCGTATGCGGCCCGCTATGTCGCGAAAAACATCGTCGCGGCAGGACTGGCCGACAAATGCGAAGTGCAGCTTGCCTACGCGATCGGCGTCGCCCGCCCAGTTTCGATTTCGATCGATACGTTCGGCACCGGCAAAGTGTCGGAAGACATTTTGATTGAGGTCGTGCGCAACAACTTCGATCTCCGCCCGGCGGGCATCATCAAAATGCTCGACCTTCGCCGCCCGATTTACAAACAGACGGCTGCTTACGGCCATTTTGGGCGTACGGACATCGACCTGCCGTGGGAGCGCACCGACAAAGCCGCCTTGTTGAAAGAACAAGCGCTGGCGTTGGCGGACAAGTGATGAAAGAAAAAGAGCTGCCTGATCACGGCAGCTCTTTTTTTGTTGGCGCACGATGTCCGCTGTTGCTGCAGCGCTTTGTAATACTGCCCTTTCTCGACATATTCGCGGCGTATGCGCTCCATTTCACGGATGTCGTCTTCCGTCAGTTCGCGGACGACTTTCGCCGGCCGGCCGAGGGCGAGCGTGTTGGGCGGAATTTTTTTGCCCGGCGGCACTAAACTGCCGGCGCCGATAAACGCGCCTTCCCCGATTTCCGCGCGGTCCAAAATGATCGAGCCCATGCCGATGAGCGCGTTTTTGCGAACGATGGCGCTGTGCAAAATGACTTGATGGCCGACTGTTACACCGTCTTCAATGATAAGCGGATTGTTTGGACTTTGATGCAAAATTGAGTTATCTTGAATATTGACCCGGTTGCCAATCACCGTTGGCGCCACATCGCCGCGAATGACGGTATTGAACCAAATGCTCGTCTCTTCGCCGATCACGACATCGCCGGTGATCGTCACATAGTCGGCGATAAAGGCGGAGGCGGCAATTTGCGGCGTTTTGCCTTTGTATGGGTAAATCATGGGCGTTCGTTCCTTTCTGCTGCAAAATCGATCGTTCACCATGTATTGTACAACGCTGCGTCCAAATCGCCAACGAAAGTGAGCGCGCCTGATCGGGATTGGTGAAAAACGTTTCGTTTCGCCCGATGAGTGGTTGGGATCGGGAAAGAAGATCCGATTTCACAAAGCTTCTCAACGTGAGAAGAACCGTTGTTGAGCGGTTTTTTCATTCCATCGCCAACCCTTTTATGGTTTGCCCCGGCCGCATTGATGGCAATACTGGAAGACGAGATCGCAGGCTGTTCAGACGCGAAACGATTTTGGTTGCTGATAAGATGGAAATGCTAGGAGACGAGACCATGGTGTTTGCACCTGAGGTGAGCCGATTGAACATTCCGAAAAACCCCATCGCCTTGATGAAAATGGTGTATCGTGACGTGCTTCCGCTTGTCCACCGCGAGCTTGCCTATTGGCGGCGCCAGGCCGAGCGCATTCCCGACCCGGAATTGCGGCGCCAGGCCTTGGCGAGCATCGCTTCGAAAACGTTCCATTGCGAAGGCGGCTCCATTTTGGCGCTCTTGGCCGGAGAAAACATGGAGGATTGCATCCGCTTTATCGTGGCTTACCAGACGATCAGCGATTATTTGGATAATTTGTGCGACCGCAGCACTTCGCTCGATCCGCTCGACTTTCGCGCCTTGCACGATTCGATGCCGGACGCTTTGACGATCGGCGCGGAGCCGTCGAACTATTACCGCCATCGCCGCGAACAGGAAGACGGCGGCTATTTGCCGGCGCTCGTCCGCACGTGCCAAGAGGTGCTCGAGACGGTGCGCCATTATGAGACGATCGCCCCATTTTTGCATGAATTGGCCGGATATTATTGCGACTTGCAAGTGCATAAACATGTCGAAGCGAGCGATCGGGTGCCGCGGCTGGAGAAATGGTTCGCGCAATACAAAGACGCCTTGCCGCCGATGGAATGGTATGAGTTTTCCGCCTGCTCCGGTTCGACGCTCGGCATTTTCTGCCTCGTCGCCTATGCGTTTGGCGAATCGCTGCCGCCGGAGATGGCGAGACAAGTGCGCGACGGTTATTTTCCGTACATTCAAGGACTGCACATTTTGCTCGACTATTTGATCGACCAGGAGGAAGACCGGGACGGCGGCGATTTAAACTTTTGCTTTTACTATCCGAATGAAACGGTGATGCTTGAGCGGCTTTGCCATTTCATCGAAGAGGCCGACCGCCATGTCGGCGCCCTTCCGCACGGCGAGTTTCACCGCCTTATTCACCGAGGGCTTCTTGGGTTGTATTTGTCGGATGCCAAGGTGAAAAAGCAGCGCGGGCTGCGCCGGCTGGCGCGCCGGCTCGTCCGCGCCGGCGGGGCGGCGTCGCAGTTTTTCTATTGGAACGGAAAAGCATACCGCTTTTGGCAGGAGCGGCAAAAACGGCTGTCCTTTTCATAAGGGCGGCCGTTTGCTTGTATTGGCAAGAGCAGTGGTTCGTCGGCGGATCGGACGGAATCAGGCGCCCCCATCCGCCCGATTCTCGAGCGCGAGCAAAAACGGCGGGTTGTTTTGCCGATTGATGAATTCGTATTTCAAGGCATGGACGCGCCGTTGATCAAGAGAACGGACGTAATCAAGGAGCGCGTCGCGTTCGCGCTTTCCTTCCGGATGGCCGTGGTAGACGACAAGAACGATGACGCCGCCCGGCTTCATGACGGAAAGCAACTGGCGGACCGCTTCGATCGTCGATTCCGGCTGGGTGACGATTTGCTTATTGCCGCCCGGCAAATAGCCGAGGTTGAACACCGCGCCGGCGATGCGCCCGTGTACATCGGCGGGAAGCGCCTCAAGCAGTTCACTATGGCTTCGCTCGAACAACGTCGCCCGCCCGCATAGCCCATGTTCCGCGAGGCGGGCGGAAGCGGCGGTGATGGCCTCAGGCTGAATGTCAAAGCCGAACACATGGCCTGTCTCCCCGACGCGTTCGGCCAAATACACGGTGTCGTGCCCGTTGCCGACGGTCGCGTCGACGGCGATGTCGCCTTCGTTGACCGCTTGATCAAGCAAAAAGCGGGCAAACGGCAAAATGTTCATCAAAGCCATCGGTTGGCCCCTCCTTGTGATCGTTTCATCGTTTACGTTGGCAGGCGTGTCGCTGCGCCAAAGATGCCGGATGCCATCGTTTTTCCCTAAAAGACTGGTGATTTAGTGAAAAGTCGCGGAAAACGGACTTTCTTCTCAAATGGGGAAGTCCTGTAACATCAACGCTTCTCTTTCAGCCGAAAACAGCGGGTTCGGCGAAATCGGTCGTTTTTCACCAGTCCTCTAAAGCCTCGCCATCCTCTGCGCCGACGTGACAGAAAACCTTGAGCTGACCGACATCGGCCTGATTGAGCTGAACGAAGATCCCCACGTCGGCATTGTAACAAAAACTTCATGGAAAATCGATCGCTGCCAATCATTGGCGTGATACGGCCGGCCTATGCGGCGCATAGTAAACATGAGGGAATATCACGAAACGAGGTGAGCGCATGGCGACAAGACAATCCATTGAGGAATTTTTGCAGCGGTGTGAAGATGTGATCCGCTACGCGAAAGAGCAATATACAGAAGCGCAAAAGCAGGAGCATTACAACATCACCGAATACACCAACGCCCAGCAGATGCTCGAGCAGACGGTCATCGATTTGGCGCACTTGGCGCGAAGCTGCAACGCCCAGCAGCGCGAGCAGCTGCATCGGATGCGGCTCCAACTGGAGCAATTGCAAAACGACATGATTTTGCTTGACCGCTGAAACGAGGAGGAACACGACATGAAGCGACGCTTGAAACAAACGAATCCGGAACAAAAAACACCTAGCGGCCAAAACAATAACGATCTTGAGCTTGGTCAAGACTTTGACCCGGTGAAGCTGGCGAAAAAGCAATACGAGGAAACGGGCGGCCAACCGATCCGCTCCAAGCAGCGGAACGGGTGACGACAAGCCAAAGGGCCGGAAGCCGCTCCGTCTTGTTCTTCTTTTCGCGCAGGAGCACCGCTTCAAAAGCCATTGTTTCCGTGGGGAGTTAGTTTGGCAAAAAAGTGGCGGACGCATCGGAACGCTCCGCCTTTTTGATTGCATTTTTTCCTGTTTTCCCCTACAATTATTTCGGAACTCAAAATAAAAGCCAGAAAAGGATGATGACCGATGCCCCGCGCTCTTTGGTGGCTGCTTGTCGGCATGGCGCTCAATGTGACAGGGGCGTCGTTTCTATGGCCGCTAAACACGATCTATTTGCACGAACAGCTCGGCCAGCCGCTCGCTGTCGCTGGTGTCGTGCTCATGCTCAACTCTGGGGGAAGCGTCATCGGCAGCTTGGCCGGTGGCTTTTTGTTTGACCGGATCGGCGGGTTTCGCGTTTTGTTGGCCGGAGCGGTGTTGACGATGGCCGCGCTTGCCGGCTTAAGCGTTTGGCACGGTTGGCCGCATTATGCGGTGTTTTTGGCGTTTGTCGGCGTTGGCAGCGGCGTCGTCTTTCCGGCGGCGTCGGCGTACGCTGGGGCGATTTGGCCGGAAGGGGGACGGCGGGCGTTCAACGCCTTGTATGTCGCGCAAAACATCGGCGTCGCCGTCGGTTCGGCGCTTGGCGGGCTTGTTGCTTCATATTCGTTCTCGCTCGTTTTTTTCGCCAACCTTTTGTTGTATGCCGCGTTTTTGTTTACGGTTGTGGCTGGGCTGCGCCGCGTTCCGTTGCCGCCGCGGCGGAAAAAAGAGCGGGAGGGCCGGACGGGGGACGAGGCGTCCCGGGCACACATCCGCGCCCTCGTCCTTCTTTGCGCCGGCTATGGACTGTGCTGTTGAGCTATGTCCAATGGTCGACGACGATCGCCGCCTATACGCGCGAGCTCGGGATACCGGTCGGGCAGTACAGTTTGCTTTGGACGATCAACGGCGCGTTGATCGTCTTGGCCCAGCCGCTGTTGTCAGCGGTCATCCGCCGCTTCATGCCGACGTTGAAGCGGCAAATCGTGATCGGTTTTCTGATTTTCGCCGTTTCGTTTGCCATGCTGTTGGGGGCGCATTCGTTTGCAGAGTTTGCCGCGTCCATGATGGTGCTCACGATCGCCGAGATGATCGTCTGGCCGGCGATTCCGGCCGCGGTGAACGAATGGGCGCCGCCGGGGAAGGCCGGGTTTTACCAAGGAATCGTCAACGGAACGGCCACGGCCGGACGGATGATCGGACCGGTCATCGGCGGCTCGGTCGCCGATCTGTTTGGAATGAAGCTGCTCATCATGATGTTAGCATTGTTTGCCTTATTGGCGGTGCTGGCCGCGCTTTTGCATGATCGTCGGCTCCCGAAGCGGACGGAGAACGCGGATGAAAAAACCGCGGCTTCCGTATAGATTTCGGCTTGCAATTGATCGACAAATTTTTTAAAATAATAATAAATTTGTCATTCTGTCCACTCATCGCTCGATTCATCCTATTTCGCGCAGGAGACTCCCACTTCAACGACCAAAGGGAGTAAGTGGGAGAGGAATGCGCGTTCCCCCTTTCTTTTGTGTATGAT
>NZ_ATCO01000138.1:0-42842 GCF_000422025.1 Geobacillus sp. WSUCF1
TCCCACTTTCACTTCGCTTCAAAGTGGGAGACTTCTTTCGGAAAGATGTTAAAAAAAGAGAGCCGACTCGTTGAACCGCCCCTCCATGGGATCGAAGAGGCGGTCCACCTTCGGCTCTCTTTAATGGCGAATCAAATAATCAAACGCGCTTAACGCTGCGGTTGCACCCGAGCCCATCGAAATAATGATTTGCTTATAGGCGCTGTCCGTGCAGTCGCCCGCGGCAAAGACGCCTTCAATGTTCGTCGCGCCGCGTTTATCGACGATAATTTCACCGAAGCGATTCCGTTCCACCGTTCCTTCCAACCATTCGGTGTTCGGAACAAGGCCGATTTGCACGAACACGCCTTGCAATTCGATATGATGTTCTTCCCCTGTTTCCCGGTCAATGTACGTCAAGCCGTTGACTTTGTCCGTGCCGGTGATTTCCGTCGTTTGCGCGTTTTTAATCACCGTTACGTTCGGCAAGCTGTACAAACGATCTTGCAAAACAGCATCGGCCTTGAGTTCAGGGGCGAACTCAAGCAGCGTCACATGGCTGGCGATGCCAGCGAGGTCAATCGCCGCTTCGACTCCAGAGTTCCCGCCGCCGATGACCGCCACGTGCTTCCCTTCGAACAGCGGGCCGTCGCAATGCGGGCAATAGGCGACCCCTTTGTTTTTGAACTCTTCCTCGCCCGGCACGCCAAGGTTGCGCCAACGGGCGCCCGTTGCGATCACAACCGTTTTGCTTTTCAACACGGCGCCGTTTTCCAACTCGACTTCAATCAAGTCTTTTTTCTCGAGTCGTTTTGCCCGCTGCGAGTTCATGATGTCGACGTTGTATTGCTTCACATGTTCCTCAATGCTGGCCGCAAGCTTCGGTCCTTCCGTATATTTGACGCTGATAAAGTTTTCAATGCCGAGCGTATCTAAAATTTGTCCACCGAAGCGCTCCGCAACAATCCCAGTGCGAATGCCTTTGCGCGCTGCGTAAATGGCTGCTGTCGCACCCGCAGGGCCGCCGCCGATCACCAACACGTCGAACGGCTCTTTGTCGGCGAAGGAAGAAGCATCCGGAGCACTCCCTAATTTGGCGAGGATATCTTCAAGCGACATGCGGCCGCTCGCGAACAGTTTGCCGTTTAAAAACACCGTCGGTACGGCCATAATCCCTTTTTGCTCCGCTTCTTCTTTAAACGCCGCCCCGTCGATCATCGTATGCGAAATATCTGGGTTCAACACGCTCATAATGTTGAGCGCTTGCACGACGTCCGGGCAGTTGTGGCAGGTCAAGCTGACGTACGTTTCAAAATGATGTTTGCCTCTGATTTGTTGAATGCGGTCCACGACGTCTTGGCTGACTTTCGGCGGCCGCCCGCTCACTTGAAGCAGCGCCAAAACGAGGGACGTAAATTCATGGCCGAGCGGCACGCCGGCGAAGGTGATGCCGGTGTTTTCGCCGACCCGGTTGACGCTGAAGCTTGGCGTTCGTTCCAGCTTCGCTTTTTCCACTTTGATTTTCGACGACATCGCCGTTAATTCATCGATTAAAGCAAGCATATCGCGGGAAACGTTGTCGTCTCCCGCGCTTACCGTCAAGACAATATCATTTTCAAGCAATTGCAAATACTGGGCTAGTTGCGCCTTGATGTCAGCATCCAGCAGCATCGCCTAAGCCCCCCTTAAATTTTGCCGACGAGGTCTAGGCTTGGCTTCAGCGTTTCCGCTCCTTCTTTCCATTTCGCCGGGCAGACTTCACCCGGATGGTTGCGCACATATTGGGCCGCTTTAATTTTATCAATCAGCGTGCTGGCGTTGCGGCCGATGCCGTCCGCATTGATTTCCACCGCTTGAATGACGCCGTCTGGATCGATGATGAACGTGCCGCGCTGCGCCAATCCTTGTTCTTCATCGAGCACATCAAACATGCGCGACAGTTGATGCGAAGGATCGCCAATCATCACGTATTCGATTTTGCTGATGGCTGGCGATGTATCGTGCCATGCTTTATGAGTAAAGTGAGTGTCGGTCGAAACCGAGTACACTTCCACGCCAAGTTCTTTAAACGTCGCGTAGTGATCTTGCAAATCTTCGAGCTCCGTCGGGCAGACGAACGTAAAGTCCGCTGGATAGAAGCAAACGATGCTCCATTTCCCCATGAAGTCTTGCTCTGTCACTTCGATGAATTCGCCGTTGTGATACGCTTGGGCACGGAATGGTTGTACTTTTTTCCCAACCAAAGACATTGCTTCATCTACCTCCTGCGACTGTTAATTTATAATAATTTTAAACCAATACTTATTATCATATAGGGGCATATGTTTGTCAATACATATGCAATGGATTTTTTCCTCTACCGAGCTGGATCAGTGTTGAGCGGATGCGCAGCGCTCATTCGCAGCTGTTTCGTCTGAACGGCCACACCGCCTAGGCCCACGAAACATCCACACGCCCCGTGCGCTCCTTCCAACTCGCCATGTTTACGGGCGGGGCTGCTGTTTTTTCAACATTTGTACGTCTTTCGGCGCCACACCGAATTCGGATGCCAACTCAAACGCTCTATATTGGGCCTCGAGCCGCACCCATTCGTGAAAGTCGACGGACAGCACATCGTTTGTCCGGTGCGCCTGCTCGCCTCTTTTGGTTTGCCGCATCGCGCTCCTCCTTTCTCTATCGCCGCACTTGTTTTCATCTTTCCCATTTTTCGCCGAAAATAAAAAAGAAACCGGGAAACTTCATCTGTTTCCCAGTTTCTCGCTGCTGTCGATGATCAAGGTGACTGGCCCGTCGTTTGTGAGCGATACGTCCATCATCGCACCGAATACGCCGGTTTCTACATGAACGCCTCTTTCGCGCAAAGCGGCGTTGAACGCCTCATACAGCGGCAAGGCATGGTCGGGCTTGGCCGCCGCCATAAAGTTCGGGCGCCGGCCTTTTCGGCAGTCGCCGTAAAGGGTGAACTGCGACACCGACAGCACCGCCCCGCCGACGTCAAGCAAGGAGCGGTTCATTTTTCCGTCTTCATCTTCAAAAACGCGCAAATGAGCGATTTTCTCAGCCAAATAGGCAGCATCGTCTTCTGTATCTTCATGCGTGATGCCAAGAAGGACGACAAAACCCGCATCAATGGCACCAACGACTTCGCCGCCGACGGTGACTTTTGCCTCTTTCGCCCGCTGGATGACCGCTCTCACTTGCATCCCTCCTTTCGCCGCCCTTAGTTGTTCATCAAGCGCTGGACGGAATAAATGTCGGGAATTTGTTTGATTCGTTCGACGACTTTTTGCAAGTGGCTCAAATTATGAATGGCGATTGTCATATGGATCGTCGCAATTTTATGTCGGTGGTCTGAGCGTCCCGAGACGGCGGAAATATCGGTGCGCGTTTCATTCACCGCCTGCAGCACCTCATTCAGCAAACCGCGGCGGTCAAATCCGGTGATCTCAATGTCCACGTTATATTCACGCTCGCCGTTTGCTCCGCTCTCCCATTCTACGGCAATCAACCGATCGGCCGCTTCTTCGGTCTTGACGTTCGGGCAATCGGCGCGGTGGACGGAAATGCCGCGGCCGCGGGTAATGAAGCCGATAATTTCATCGCCCGGCACCGGGTTGCAGCAGCGCGACAAACGGATGAGCAAGTTGTCCATTCCTTGGACGCGAATGCCGCAGTCGCGCTTTTTGCCAGCTGGCAGCTTGGCTTCGAAGACCGCTTCGGCCAGTTTGCGCTGCTGTTCCTCGAGATCGCGCTGCTTTCGCCATTTTTCCGTCAACCGATGGGCGATTTGCGCCGCTGTGATGCCATGATAGCCGACTGCCGCATACATATCGTCTTCGTTCGAGAAGTTGAACTTTTCGGCGACGCGCTTTACGTTGTCGGCCGTCATCACTTCTTTCGGCTCAAAGCCGAGGCTGCGCACCTCTTTTTCGACCATCTCTTTGCCTTTTTCGATGTTTTCTTCGCGCCGTTGCTTTTTGAAAAACTGGCGGATTTTGTTGCGCGCCTGCGACGTTTTCGCCAGTTTCAGCCAGTCTTGGCTCGGACCGTACGAATGATTGGAAGTTAAAATTTCGACGATGTCGCCCGTTTGCAGCTTGTAGTCAAGCGGCACCATTTTGCCGTTGACTTTCGCCCCGATCGTCTTGTTGCCGATTTCCGAATGGATGCGGTAAGCGAAATCGATTGGCACCGATCCGGCCGGCAGCTCGATGACATCGCCTTTTGGCGTGAAGACGAACACCATGTCGGAAAACAAATCCATCTTGAGCGATTCCATGAACTCTTCGGCATTGCTGGCGTCGTTTTGCCATTCCAAAATTTCCCGAAACCAAGACAGCTTTTCTTCAAACGAGTTGGGTTTGATCGTCTTTCCTTCTTTGTACGCCCAGTGGGCGGCGATCCCGAACTCGGCGATTTGATGCATTTCAAACGTGCGGATTTGCACCTCAAGCGGTTCGCCTTTTGGGCCGATCACCGTCGTATGGAGCGATTGGTACATGTTCGGCTTCGGCATGGCGATGTAGTCTTTGAAGCGGCCTGGCATTGGCTTCCAGCATGTATGAATAATGCCGAGCACAGCATAGCAGTCTTTGATGCTGTTGACGATGATGCGGACAGCGAGCAAATCGTAAATTTCGTTGAACTGTTTATTTTGCATCACCATTTTTCGATAAATGCTGTAAATATGTTTCGGACGCCCGGAAATTTCGCAAGGAATATGCACTTCGTTGAGCCGTTCGCGCACTTCTTGAATGACTTCCTCCAAATATTGCTCGCGCTCGGCCCGCTTTTTCTTCATTAAATTGACGATGCGGTAATATTGCTGCGGGTTTAAATAGCGAAGCGCCGTATCCTCAAGCTCCCATTTGATTTTCGAAATGCCGAGCCGATGCGCGAGCGGAGCGAAAATTTCGAGCGTCTCATTGGCAATGCGCCGCTGTTTTTCGGCCGGCAAATGTTTCAATGTCCGCATATTGTGCAGCCGGTCGGCGAGCTTGATCAAAATGACCCGGATATCTTGCGCCATGGCCAAAAACATTTTCCGGTGGTTTTCCGCCTGCTGTTCTTCCTGCGATTTATATTTAATTTTCCCAAGCTTCGTCACCCCGTCGACAAGCATCGCCACTTCCGCGCCGAACTCGCGCTCGAGGTCTTCTTTTGTCGCCTCGGTGTCTTCGATGACATCATGCAAAAACCCGGCGGCGATCGTTGTCGCGTCCATCTTTAAGTCCACCAAAATGCCCGCGACTTGAATCGGATGGATGATGTATGGTTCGCCCGATTTCCGAAATTGGTCGCGATGGGCGTGCTTGGCAAACTCATACGCCTTTTTCAAAAAGGCGACGTCTTGTTCCGACAAATAACAGCTCGCTCGTTCAAACACTTGCTCCGCTGTCAGCACTTGTTCATTGGCCATAGGGTTGAATCACCTTTTTAATCGATTAAAATTGAAGCTGCAAAGCACAGAGGTCCGTTGCGTTCATACGGTTAATAAGAAAGAGCACTCATGTGTGAGTGCCCCTTTTTTCTTTATTGTATCCGAAGATGCGAACAATGTCGACTGTTTAAAACTGCATCAGCGTCAAAATATCGTAGCCTTCCAATTTTTTGCGGCCGCCAAGCTCGGTAAGCTCAATCAAAAAGGCCAATCCGGCCACCACTCCGCCGAGCTGTTCCACCAAATCGATCGTCGCCCGCATCGTCCCGCCCGTCGCCAGCAAATCGTCGGTGATCAACACGCGCTGCCCTGGCTTAATGGCATCTTTATGCATCGTCAAGACATCTGTTCCATATTCCAGGCCATACTCCACACGGACGACTTCGCGCGGCAGCTTCCCTTCCTTGCGCACCGGCGCAAATCCGACGCCAAGCGCATAGGCGACTGGGCATCCGATGATAAAGCCGCGCGCTTCCGGACCAACGACGATATCGATTTGTTTTTCGCGCGCATATTGAACAATTTGGTCGGTCGCATATTTGTACGCCGGACCGTTGTCCATCAGCGTTGTAATATCTTTAAACATGATGCCCGGCTTCGGGAAATCGGGCACAATCGTAATGTATTGTTTTAAGTCCATGATACGTTTGCCTCCTCGTGCGTTTGCGAACGTGTCATTTCCGCCAAACAGCGTTTCAATTGCTCGTAAGTGGAATAGACTAACTGATGCTCCGCCTCGAGCTCGTCCCGCCGCCGGCGGTACGTCGGCGATTCGTGCAAATCGCGCTTCGCCGGCTGATGAACGAGCGAAATGACGCCGTTTTGTTCGTTGATAAAGTCAAGCTCTAAAAATACTTTCGCCATAAAATGAACCGTCTCTTCCGTCCAACCGCGGGCGCGGGCCAGCTCACCACCGCGCTTGGCGAGCGGAAACGAACGGTGTTGATGCAAAAAGGCGTAAAACCATTTAAAATGGTCGCGCGTCGGAAACGTGCGGAAAAATTGCGCCTCGGGCTGGGCGAACACCGCGTAAATGCGCGCCGGCCGCCCGCTGCCAAGAAGCGCCGACAGCAAGGCCAGCCGCGGCGGCACGTCAAGCAGCACGACATAGCGGTCGTCAATCGATAAGGCGCCCGCCTCTTCTTCGGTCGGCACGCAATGAAGCTCCCCGCGAAATGGCGCCACGTCCGGGCGCTGCCCAGTTTCACAGCGAAAGGAGACGACTAGCCGCTTCTCTTTTGGCAGCCGCTCAAGAAGTGGACGGACGTCGCGGCAGCCGCGGACGTCAAACAGCTGGCAGTCGCTGACCGCCAGATCACACAACGACAGCTGCGGCTTGGCGAACCCGTTCCATTCGTTCACCGACAGCTCCCCGACCGCCGAAATGCGCGCATCCGGAGCGATTTCTTCGCATAACGGCCCAAGGCCGAAGCCGATGGCATCGATCGCGGCCCCGTCTTGGGAAAAGACGGCTTTCATATGGCTCCGTTCGCCCCGACGCGCCGCATGGTTTCAACGGACGCCCCTTCAATGAGAACAAGCGGCCGCGGATTGCCGACGCCAAACGGAGCGAACCGCTCAAGACCGCGGGCGGCGTCGAGCGTCAACTCAGCAATCGAACAGGAAGCATCGATGAACGTCGGCGGCGTAAAATCGTCCTCAGACAACGTTTCGGCGGCGATGTCGTTCAGCCGTTGCCGTAATTCTTCGACATCATCAAGCGACAATGTCATCCCCGCCGCCATCGGGTGGCCGCCAAAGTGCGGCAACAGGTCGCGGCATTGCGACAGGCTGGCGAATAAGTCAAACCCATGAATGCTGCGGGCTGACCCTTTGGCGATCCCTTTTTCCCGGTCGATGGAAAGCACGACCGCCGGGCGGTAAAACTGCTCGACAAGCTTAGAAGCAACAATGCCCACCACTCCGGCATTCCATCCTTCGCCTGCCACAACCAAGACGCGATGTTCCTCAGGAGGAAATTGGCGGCGCACCATGTCCGCCGCTTCTTCAGCGATTTGTGCCACAAGCTGCTGACGTTCGCGGTTTAACTCGTCCATCTCCGCCGCCAGCTGCACCGCTTCGTTCTCATCGTCCGTCATTAAGAGCGCCACTGCCGGATCGGCGCCGCCGAGGCGCCCGCCGCGTTCAAGCGCGGAGCGATGACAAATCCGACCGTCTGTTCGTTGATGGCCGCCGCATCAATGCGGCATTGCCGAAAAAGAGCGCGCAGCCCGATGCGCTCCGTCGCTCGCAACGCTTCAAGCCCGTGTGCAACAAAGAGGCGGTTTTCCCCAACAAGCGGAACCAAATCAGCGATCGTGCCGATCGCGACCAAATCAAGCAAATGGCGCGGCACCCGCCCAAGCAAGGCATGGGCTACCTTAAACGCAACGCCGACGCCGGCTAAATCGCGAAACGGATATGTACTTCCCGGCTGCTTCGGATGAATGATCGCATGCGCCTCCGGCAACACCGGACCTGGCTCGTGGTGATCCGTTACGATGACATCCATCCCCCACTCGTTGGCGGCCGCAATTTCCTTGACCGCCGCAATCCCATTGTCGACGGTCACAATGACGGAAACGCCGCGCTCTTTTGCGGAGCGAAACGCCGCCATGTTCGGCCCGTATCCTTCCGTAAATCGGTTCGGAATGTAGAACTCGACCGACGCCCCCGCCTCCTTGAGAGCACTCACCATCACCGACGTGCTGCAAACGCCATCGGCATCGTAATCGCCGTATACCAACACGCGTTCACCCGCGTCGATCGCCCGCTTTAGACGCTGAATCGCTCGCTCCATCCCATCAAGCAAAAACGGATCATGAAACGGTTGGCGAAGCGGATTGAGAAACGCCGCCGCCTCCGAGGCCGTCCGCACCCCGCGGCGGACGAGAAGCCTCGCCAATAAGGGCGTGACGCCGGCTTCCTCAGCCAGCCGCCTCACCGCCTGCTCATCGAGGCGCTCCACCTCCCAACGCGTTTTCGCTTTCAACATGTCTCCCACCTCAACTCTCCTTATTATACAAAAAGGAGAAAAGGGCAGGCAACGACATTACGGTTTTTTTTCCGGGTTGTACGGGTTGATGTGAACCATGACATTGCGGACGCGCGGCAGCGTCAGCAGTTTTTCTTTCACTTTCTTTCCGATCCGGTGCCCCTCTTCGACCGTCAATTGCGGATCGACGGCGATTTTCAAATCGACGATGACGTAATGGCCGTGCTCGCGCGCATGCAGCTCATTGATTTGCCGCACATCGGGAATGGACAAGACCGCCTCGCGCAAATAGCCGGCCTCTTCCTCGTGAAGCACATGGTCGATCGCCGTATGGACCGACTGTCGGCCAAGGTCCCATGCCATTTTCAGAACAAGCAGCGAGACGAACAATCCGGCGAGCGGGTCGGCGTATACAAGCCAGTCAATCTCCCATTTTCCACCGACAATGGCGGCGCCGACGCCGATGAGCGCAGCAAACGACGAAAACACATCCGATCGGTGCTCATAGGCGTTGATGATCAGCGCATCGCTGTTTAGCTTTTTCCCGAGCCGGTATTTATAGCGAAACATCGCTTCTTTGACAGCAATCGACAACAACAAGACGTAAATGGCGGCCGCCCCGGGCGGCGACAGTGGGGCGAAAAATGACAGAAACGCCGAGCGCCCGATCTCGATCCCAACGAGAAATAGAAGAACCGCCACAATAATGGCGGCGATGGATTCCGCTTTCCCATGCCCGTACGGATGATCCTCATCCGGCGGGCGCGCAGCGGCCCGCAGTCCGACCCAAACGGCGAACGAGCCGGCAACATCGGACGCTGAATGGGCGGCATCAGCGATCAACGCTTGGCTTTGGCTCCACACGCCGACCGCCGCCTTGACAGCAGCAAGCGCCATATTTCCAGCGATCCCGACGATCGCTGCCGTTTTCGCCTGCCTGAACCGCTGTTCGTGTTCCATGGCCATCTCCCCACCTTTGCATTCAGCAGCCTCACGCGCTGCCTATGTTGCATCTGACGGTTAGTGTATCCATTTTCCGCCCTAAGCATTGCACCGAACAAAAAGGCGCCGGAAAAGCACATTCGCTTTTCCGGCGCGCTGTTACACTTGCGGTTCGGCCTCGGCCGCCGCTTTTTTGGCTCCTTTCCCTTTTTTGAGCTCCTGTCCTTTCCAAACGACCCAAAGCTGAGAAGCGATGCAAAGCGACGAATAGACGCCGCACACAAGTCCAACGAGCAAGGCGAGGTTGAAATTGCGGATCGCTTCGCTGCCAAAGATGAGCAACGCGATGACCGTAAACAAGACGGTCAAGACGGTATTGACCGAGCGCGTAAATGTTTGCTGCAACGCCCGGTTGACGATATGCTTCAAGTCGTCGACCGTTTTCACTTTCCGCTTTTTCATCAAATCCCGGATGCGGTCAAACGTGACGATCGTATCGTTGATCGAGTACCCGATGATCGTCAGCACCGCGGCGATGAATGTCAAATCGACTTCAAGACGCGTCAAGCTGAACACGGTAATGATAAAAAACGCATCGTGCAATAAGGCGACAATGGCTGCGAGCGCCATTCGCCACTCAAAGCGGATCGTCACGTAAAGAATGATGCCGATCGAGGAAATCAGCACAGCAATGAGCGCGTTGCGAGCCAGCTGCTTGCCGACGACCGGAGAGACGGTGCTGATGTTTGGTTCGTTGCCATACGCTTGCTTCAATTCATTTTTCAGCTTGGCAATTTCTTGCTTATCGAGCACGCCAATCAAGCGGACGACGCCTGTTTTCCCATCCGTGCCGGACAGGACGACATCTTCCGGCTTGTAGCCGAGCCGCTCGAAATAGCGGCTCAACTCTTTAGCATCGATCGGCTGGCTGCTCGTCACCTCAACGCGCGTTCCGCTCGTGAAGTCAATGCCAAGATTCAGCCCCAGGGCAAACAACGAGATGACGCCGGCGATCGTCAATGCGCCAGAGAAAATGAAAAACTTTTGGCTATGTTTGACAAAATCCCAGCGGTCAAACTTCGTCGGCACTTCCGTTTCCTCGGTCGTTTCGGCAATGTTTAAGATTTCCGACTTTTTGACGCCAAACCACTCCGGCTTTTTATCGAGCCAGCGGCTTGACACAAGCAGTCCGAGCAACAGCCGCGTGCCGTAAACGGCGGTGAGAAAGCTGACGACGATGCTGATGATGAGCGTCGTCGCAAACCCTTTCACCGAGCTTGTCCCGTAAATAAAAAGAACAGCGCCGGCGATGATCGTCGTAAGGTTGGCGTCAAAAATCGTCGCAAACGACCCGCGGTTGCCAGCACGGAACGCCGACAGCATCGACTTGCCGAGCTTCAGCTCCTCTTTGATCCGTTCGTACGTAATAATGTTGGCATCGACCGCCATCCCAACCCCCAAAATCAGGGCGGCAATGCCTGGCAGCGTCATCACGACGTTCATCCAATCAAACAAAAGCAAAATCAAATAAATGTATACCGACAGCGTAATGACGGCGATGATCCCGGGAAGCCGGTAAAACCAAATCATGAACAAGAAGATCGCCGCCACACCGATGATGCCGGCCAACACCGTTTTTTGCAGGGCGTTTTTCCCAAACTGAGCGCCGACGGACGTGGAGTAAATTTCATGCAGCTCGACCGGCAGCGCGCCGGCATTGAGCAAATCGGCCAGCTGTTGCGCTTCTTTGACCGTAAAATTGCCGACGATCGACACATCCGTCTGATTGAACACTTGGTTGACTGAAGCGGCGGAAATAAATTTCGGATCCGCTTTTCCCGCTTCTTTCCGGTAGGAGTCCACCCCTTCTTTAAAATCGAGCCAAATGACTAAAATGTTGTTTGGCGGCCCCATTTTATATACTTTTTCCGTCACCTGGCGGAACTTGTCGGCGTCTTTCAATTTCAGAGCGACGCTCGGCCGGCCGTTTTCATCAAACGACAGCTTCGCTCCGCCTTGGACGAGGTCGCTTCCATCCATAAGCACGTTGTCATTGACATCGCGGAACGTCAATTTCGCCTGCGTGGACAAAATTTCGCGCGCCTCATTTTGGTCTTTCACCCCGGCGAGCTGGACGCGGATGCGGTTTCCTCCCTCGATGTCAACGCGCGGCTCGCTGACGCCAAGGACGTTGATCCGTTTATTCAGCGCGCTGACGGTGCTTTGCAGCGTCTCTTGGTCAATCTTATCGCCTTTTTTGGCCGGCTTCACTTCATACAGCACTTCAAAACCGCCTTGCAAGTCAAGGCCCAGTTTGATGTTATGTACAATTCCTTGAATCGTCGGCCCCATCACTCCGGCGAACAAAAGCAGGAGCAGAAAAAAGGCGACGATGCGGCTTCGTTTTACCATTCTCCTTAAGATCCTCCTTCAACTTGCCTCGGCGCCGTCCGCCGCAGCGCCAAGCAAAACATTGGCCTCGCCTTCCATTATGAAACAGCAGCCGGCAAGTGTCAATTTTCCACTATAACAATTCCTTTAAAACCCGCTCCAACTCATCATCGCCGGCCGCCTGCTGCTTATACGAACGCATCGTCAAAAACATCATATACTCGCTCGGCGAAAGAGAGAAAATGTCGCTGACCAACTCATGCAGTTTTTTTTCCACCGGCCGATGCTTCCACTTGCGGGAACATAAACATTCCCACAGCCCGTCCATCGTCACTTGCGTATAGCCGAGAAGACGAAACTCATCGCACTTCGACTCGAGCGCCGGCATGAGCTGTTCGCGCAGCTTCCGGTTTTCATCCATCCCCCATACCCCCTTGTATCCATTGCCGCCTGCCAATCTTGTCATGCTTGGCCATGGGCCTTGCATATATTGTATAAAAGACGGAGGCATTTGAGAAGGCAGGGGGAGAAAATGTCTAAATTTTTACAAGGTACGGTCATTTTAATCGCCGCTGGCTTTATTACGAAAATTCTCGGCTTCATCAACCGAATTGTCGTCGCCCGCATGATCGGCGATGAAGGAGTCGGGCTGTACATGATGGCCGTGCCGACGCTCGTTTTAGCGATTACCGCGACGCAGATCGGGCTGCCGGTCGCCATTTCCAAACTCGTCGCCGAAGCAGAGGCGGCCGGCGACCGGCAGCGGGTGAAACAAATTCTCGTCGTGTCGCTGGCCACCACCGGCGCGCTAAGCATCGTGCTTCTGCCGGCGTTGATCGCTGCTGCGCCATGGCTCTCCCGGACGATGTTCACCGACCCGCGCACGTACTATCCGCTTCTTGCCATCGCTCCAATTGTGCCGATCGTCGCCATCTCTTCGGTGCTGCGCGGCTACTTTCAAGGACGCCAGCAAATGAAACCGTACGCCTATTCGCTCTTGTTGGAACAAATCGTCCGCATCAGCTTGATTGCCTTATGCACACAGCCGCTTTTGCCGTACGGCGTCGAGTATGCCGCCGCCGGCGCCATGGCGTCTTCCGTTCTCGGCGAGCTGGCAGCATTATTGTATTTGCTGTTTTTATTTAAGGTTAAAAAATCGATTCGCCTGCGGACAAAGTTTTTTCACTACGTCCAAGCCGGCAAAGAGACGTTCGTCCGCCTCATGCGCATTGCCTTGCCGACGACCGGCGGCCGTTTGATCGGCTCGCTTTCTTGGTTTTTTGAGCCAATCGTCGTCGCCAACAGCTTGGCATTGGCCGGCATCGCCGCCTCCACTGCCACAAGGCAATACGGACAGCTTGTCGGCTACGCGCTGCCGTTGTTGACGTTGCCGTCGTTTATTACGTACGCGCTTTCGACCGCCCTGGTGCCGGCCATCAGCGAAGCCATGGCGCAACGCAAGCTGCTTTTGGTCGAATACCGGATCGCCCAGGCGATGCGCTTGTCGCTTGTCACCGGCGGCCTTTCCACCGTCGTTCTTTACTTGTTCGCCGAGCCGCTCATGCGCTGGATGTACGGCACAAGTGAAGCCGCGATCTTTATTCAAGTGATGGCGCCGTTTTTCTTATTGTATTATTTCCAAGGCCCGCTGCAGGCGGTCTTGCAAGGACTGGACTTGGCGAACGCCGCCATGACGAACAGCTTGATCGGAGCAGTGGTGAAGCTCGTGTGCATCTTCGTCCTTGCTTCCCGTCCAAGTTTGGGCATTATGGGCGCGGCGCTGGCGACTGCAGTCAGCACCGTTCTTGTGACGTTGCTTCACTTTGCCACGGTCGTCAAGGTGGTGTCTTTTTCCATCGATGCGCGCGAGTACATCAAAGCGCTTGGCGCCATCATCGCTGCGGGCGCAATCGGCTATGCGCTCTCCCGCCATCCGCTTTTGGCGGTGCCCGCACCGCTTTGGACGCTGCTTGCCATGGCCGCGACAGCCGCCCTATATGCCGCCTGCCTCGTTCTGTTCCGGCTCATCCGGCGCGAAGAGCTCGTCTACCTTCCGGGGCTGCACTGGCTGGCCGGCAAAAACAAGCGAAAATAAACGTCTAAACCTGTCCGGCGGTGAATATATTGTGGTAAAAAGCGTTTGGGCCAAGGAGGGATCGCGGTGTCACGGCTTGGCAGCGCACTGGTGTATGGAATCGCCACAGTTTTTGTGTTGGCGGCGCTCGTCAGCTTCATTTTTTCGTTGTTGCTCAAATGGACGGACATTCACGAATCGTCGCTCACCTGGATCGTGTTTGCCGCCTCGGTTGTCTCGCTGTTTATCGGCGGCGTTGTCGCCGGCGGAAAAAGCCAAGAAAAAGGATGGCTCGCCGGCGGGCTGACCGGCCTCTTATTTACGGCGATCATCTTTTTGTTTCAATTTCTTGGCATGGAAAAATCGTTTACCGTCGAACAATGGCTGTACCACCTTGCCTTTTTCGCCGCTGCTTCCTTAGGCGGCATCGTCGGGGTCAATTTGTCATCGTCGCGCTATGAACGGACGTAAAAACGACAAACCAGCGCAAAAGCAAAAGGTGTCCTCAAAGCAAACGGGACACCTTTTGTGATGGAGAGCGCGATGGTAAGAAACGAGATTGCGTCTCGCTCGCGCTTTTCACACCGCCGTTCAAATCGGCGCTCAAGCTTAGACGCCGATGGCCGCGCTTTCGCTACGCCTTGCTTTCCGCCACCACTTCTCTCACCGCGGAGCGGTCGAACGTCAGTCGCGTGCCGTCGCCGGCGCGAACGATGATTTTGTCCTCATCGACCGAGTCGATGATGCCGTGCAATCCACCGATCGTGATGATTTTATCGCCTTTTTTCAAATTCGCCTGCATTTGCTGGATGGCGCGTTGCCGTTTTTGTTGCGGGCGAATGAGCAAAAAGTAGAACATCACAAAAAACAGCACAATCAGCAACAAATTGGCGATCGCTGCGTTCATGCAATCCCCCTCCTTTCCGGTCGTCAAAAGTTTTTTGCATTCGGCTTGTTGAAGCCATAGCGTTCGAAAAATTCCTCACGGAAATCGGCGAGTCGATCTTCACGGATCGCCTGCCTCACCTGCTCCATCAATTTTATCAAAAAATAGACGTTATGGTAAGACGTGAGGCGGATGCCAAATGTTTCATCACATTTGATGAGATGGCGGATGTACGCGCGCGTATAGTTCCGGCACGTGTAGCAGTCGCAGTTCGGATCGAGCGGCGAAAAGTCCCGGGCATACTGAGCATTTTTGATGACGACTCGCCCTTCGCTCGTCATCACGGTGCCGTTGCGGCCAATGCGCGTCGGCAGCACGCAATCGAACATGTCGATGCCGCGGATCGCTCCGTCGATGAGCGAATCCGGCGAACCGACGCCCATTAAATAGCGGGGCTTGTCCGCCGGCAGAAGCGGCGTTGTAAACTCGAGCACCCGATTCATGACCTCTTTCGGCTCGCCGACCGACAACCCGCCGACCGCATAGCCCGGGAAATCGAGCGACACTAAATCGCGGGCGCTCTGCCGGCGCAACTCCTCATACTCGCCGCCTTGGACGATGCCAAACAGCCCTTGCTCATTCGGGCGGCGGTGCGCCTTCAAGCAGCGCTCCGCCCAACGGCTCGTCCGCTCGACCGACCGTTTCATATAGTCGTACGTCGCGGGATACGGCGGACATTCGTCAAACGCCATGATGATGTCCGCACCGAGCGCATTTTGAATTTCGACCGCTTTTTCCGGCGATAAAAACAGCTTATCGCCGTTTAAATGGTTGCGGAAATGGACGCCTTCTTCCTCGATGCGGCGGAATTCGCTCAAACTAAACACCTGGAAGCCGCCGGAATCCGTCAAAATGCCGCGATCCCAATTCATAAACGCATGCAACCCGCCCGCTTCCGCGACAATGTCATGCCCCGGGCGCAGCCAAAGATGATAGGTGTTGCTTAAAATGACGCCTGCACCCATTTCCTTCAACTCTTCCGGCGACAGCGTCTTGACCGTGGCGAGCGTCCCAACCGGCATAAACATCGGCGTTTCAAACGAGCCGTGCGGCGTATGGAGGATGCCAAGGCGCGCGCCCGTCTGCCGGCACGTTTTGATCAGTTCAAAGCGAATCGGTGTCGTCAACGTGCTCGTCTCCTTTCTCAAATGATGAGCATCGCATCACCGAAGCTGAAAAAGCGGTATCGCTCTTTGACCGCTACTTGATACGCGTGCAAAATATTTTCGCGCCCGGCGAGCGCACTCACGAGCATGATGAGCGTCGATTTCGGCAGGTGGAAGTTCGTCACCAGCCCATCAATCCCTTTGAACTCATAGCCCGGATAGATGAAAATGTCGGTCCAGCCGCTTTCTGCAACAAATCGGCCGTTATGTTTGCCGGCGATCGTCTCGAGCGTCCGTGTCGACGTCGTGCCGACGGCGATGATGCGGCCGCCTTGATTCCGGACACGGTTTAACGTCTCAGCCGTTTCCTCGCTCATTTGATAAAATTCGGCGTGCATATCGTGCTTCTCGACGTCGTCCACTTGCACCGGCCGAAACGTGCCAAGCCCGACATGAAGGGTGATGAAGACGATATGCACCCCTTTTTCGCGAATGGCGTCAAGCAGCTCTTCGGTGAAATGCAAACCGGCGGTTGGCGCCGCTGCCGAACCAATTTCACGGGCGTACACCGTCTGATACCGTTCCGGGTCGTCAAGCTTTTCTTTAATGTACGGGGGCAGCGGCATCTCCCCAAGTTCGGCCAATACTTCATAAAACAGGCCGTCATACGAAAACTCAAGCACTCGCCCGCCGTGTTCCAGCGTATCGAGGCAGACGGCTTCAAGCTTCCCCTCGCCAAAGGTGAGCTTCGTCCCCGGCTTGACCCGTTTGCCCGGCTTAACGAGCGTCTCCCAACGGTCGCCGTCCAATTGCTTTAACAGCAGCACTTCGACTGTTCCGCCCGTTTCCTCTTTTTCGCCGTAAAGCCGCGCCGGCATGACGCGCGTATCGTTTAAAACGAGGCAGTCGCCCGGATTCAAGTACGAAATAATGTTGCGAAACGTTTCATGGCGAATGGCGCCCGTTCGTTTATCGAGCACCATGAGCCTTGATGCCGCCCGGTCTGGAAGCGGCGTTTGCGCAATCAACTCTTCCGGCAAATGAAAATCAAACAAATCGACTTTCATGCAGTTCTCCTTTCTTCAGCGAAATCGTCCGAGCACGTAAAAAATCAATGATAACACAACGCTCAGCAAGATGGATGTCACAACGGGAAAATAAAACGTCATATTCCCTTTGCGGATGACGATATCCCCCGGCAAGCGGCCGAGTTTGACAAACTGCATGACAAACCCGACCATGATGAGCACAACGCCGATCGTCATGATCAACTTTGGCAAGCTGTTCACCGCTTCGGAACCTCCATTTCGAAATGGGTGTACGCAGCCGGCGTGACGACGCGCCCGCGCGGCGTACGCTGCAAGAGACCGATCTGCATCAAGTACGGCTCATACACTTCTTCAATCGTTTGTGCTTCTTCGCCGATGACGGCCGCCAGCGTTTCGAGCCCGACCGGGCCGCCGGCGAATTTTTCAATCATCGCTGAAAGCAGCTTATGGTCGATTTGGTCGAGCCCGAGCCGGTCGACTTGCAGCCGCTCGAGCGCCTCGACAGCAAGCGGCAGCGTAATTCCCCCCTCTCCGCGCACTTGCGCAAAATCGCGGACGCGCCGCAGCAAACGGTTGGCGATGCGCGGCGTGCCGCGCGCCCGACGGGCAAGCTCAAGCGCCGCTTCGCGCTCGATGCCGATTTGCAAGATGGCCGCCGCCCGCTCAATGATTTGGGCGAGTTGGTCGACGTGATAGTATTCGAGCCGGCTGATGACACCAAACCGGTCGCGAAGCGGCGCCGACAGCGCCCCGGCTCTCGTCGTCGCCCCGACGAGCGTAAATGGCGGCAAGTCGAGGCGAAGCGTGCGCGCATCCGGCCCTTTGCCAATCGCGATATCTAAGCAATAATCTTCCATCGCCGGATAGAGCACCTCTTCCACCGCCCGCGGCAGCCGGTGGATCTCATCAATAAAGAGCACATCCCCCGGCTCAAGCGAAGTGAGAAGCGCCGCCAAATCTCCCGGCCGCTCGAGCGCCGGTCCAGATGTCGCTCGCAGCTTGACGCCCATTTCATTGGCGATGATCACGGCGAGCGTCGTTTTCCCAAGCCCCGGCGGTCCGTACAGCAGCACATGGTCGAGCGTCTCTTCGCGGAGCTTGGCCGCTTCAATGAACACTTTTAAGTTTTCTTTGATCTTATCTTGCCCGATATATTCATGCAAATATTGCGGGCGCAAACTCGGTTCAAGCGCAGTTTCTTCCCCTAAGACCTCCCCGGATACAAGCCGTTCCTTCACCGTCATTCCTCCCTTTGGCCGCTGTTTATCCCAAAAGCAGCGCCAGCGCCCGCTTCACATACTGTTCCGTCGACATCGCTTCTTCGCGGAGCGCCGGAATGATTTTCTCGATCTCCCGTTCAGCGTAGCCGAGCGCCTTGAGCGCCGCCACCGCCTCGGCGAGCGCACCGGAAAGCGGTGCGGCCGAACGTGCAGCCGCCGGCGCCGCAAGCGCCCCGAGCTTCCCTTTTAAATCCAAAATCATTTGCCGAGCCGTCTTTTTGCCTACGCCTGGAAACTTGCATAAAAACGCCTCGTTTTCTTCCTCGATGGCCCGCGCCAGTTCATCAGGACGCCCGGCCGCCAAAATGGCGAGGCCGCCTTTCGGACCGATGCCGGACACTTGAAGCAGCTTTGTGAACAAGTTGCGCTCTTCGCGCGTGGAAAACCCGTATAAAGCGTGCACATCTTCGCGCACATATTCGTATGTATACACCGTCACCACCGCCTCGCGGCTCTCGCGAAAGGCAAACGGATTCGGCGTAAAAATTTCGTAGCCGATGCCGTTATGGTCGATGACGATATATTCCGGGCAGACGTAATCGACATACCCACGGATAAACTCGATCAATGGATGCTCCTCTCCTTTTTTCGTCCTTTCATTGTATCATATGATTTCATTATAGCAAAAAGAAATCCCGCGATGCGCTTTGCACCACGGGCTTTCGCTTGGTTTATTGGACGACCGCAAAATGGCGGTACATTTCGATCACTTGTTCATACCGCTCTTTCGAGAGGACGCGAATTCCTTTCTTCAGCTTTTCTTGCTGACGGCTTTCGAGCTTTTGCACGTCGATTTGGAAAAACGACTGGATGATTTCGCTCGACCGGCCCGGTTTGCCGTTGAAGATAGACAACGTGCCATCGTCCGTAATTCCGAAGTAGCCGTTTGTTTTTAACAACGGCGAAATGTCGTTGATTGTTTTGCGAAACACGATCGTCTGATCATCGAGCGTCACGAGTTGCCAACCGCGATATTTTTTCCATATTTCTGTCATCGAATCGACGGTTTCGGTGACTTTCTCTTCGCTCATCTCTCCGTCCAAGTATTGCCGCTCGAGCACAATCGTCATCTTAACCGGTGCGGCGGAGGCCGAATGAACCGGCAACACGATGGCGGCGATCCACAGTATGAGGGAAAGAATTCGCATCGTTTGTTCCTCTCTTCTCGGATGATGGTTCCTTTACGCCACTAGTTTCACCAGCGGACGCCATTTTATTCCTTGATCCATCAGCTTTTTTGCCAAGCAAGCTGCCGCCGATCCAAAAAGTGGGGCGGGGATCGAGCCAACGGCGCTCGATCATCATATTCCATTATGTTCCACGACCTTCGAACGTATGTACAAAAAAATCCGCCGGCTTCGCCGACGGACGCCGCTACTCCTCAAGCACCGATTCGTCCAAATTATGGTACACTTCTTGGACGTCATCATCATCTTCAAGCGTATCGATCAACTTCAGCATTTTTTTCAAATCGTCGCCCTCAAGCGTCGTATACGTTTGCGGAATCATCGTAATTTCCGCGCTGGCAAACGTGAATCCTTGCTGTTCCAGCTCGTCTTTCACCGTTTCAAACGATTCGGGCGCTGTATAAATTTCGAACGATTCGTCCGTTGTTTCCATCTCCTCGGCGCCCGCTTCAATGGCCAACAGCAGCAATTCATCCTCATCAACGTTGTGCTGTTCGCGGTCAATCACGAGCAGCCCTTTGCGCTCAAACAAATAGGAGACGCAGCCCGTTTCCCCTAAATTGCCGCCGTTTTTCGAAAACGCCGCACGCACGTTGGCGGCGGTGCGGTTTTTATTATCCGTCAGGCAAACGACCATGACGGCAACGCCGCCTGGTCCATATCCTTCGTAGCGAATTTCCTCATAGTTGGTATGTTCTTGGGTTCCAGTTGCTTTTTTAATCGCCCGTTCAATGTTTTCGCTCGGCATGTTGGCCGCTTTCGCCTTCTCAATGACAAGGCGCAGGCTCGGATTGGACGCTGGATCGCCTCCGCCGCTTTTGGCGGCCACATAAATTTCCTTCGCCAGTTTCATGAACAGTTTGCCGCGTTTGGCATCTTGAGCATTTTTCCGCCGTTGGATATTTTTCCACTTCGAATGTCCAGCCATCGACAGTTCTCCTCTCATCGCAACGGAATGTTCCGACTATTACTATAGCAAAAAACGCGGAAATTGTCAGCCAAGCTCCAGCGAAGGAGCAGCCATGAAAAAAGGCGCCCCGCTTTTTGGGGACGCCTTTTTCGTTTGTCACCGAGTGTTTTCCGGCCGTTCTTGAATCGTGCCATCGATAAAAATGGTGCGCAAATCACGGCGGATTTCTTCCATATTGATTGGAGTCCCGCGTCGAAGCGCGTTGTCAATCGTGCGAATGCGGTGGTACATGCTCGGATTCGAGGTGACGCGCACCCGCTTGCCGTCCGCGTACGGAGCGACCGCTTGCTCGATTTGCTTCTCAAGCCGCTTGGGATGGCGGGCGTCTGTGGCAATCGCGATGAGCGCCTGATCGCCATACACAACCGCGCGGGCATCGTCGACTCCGTTCACCGCTGCGGCGCGGCGGGAGAGCTTCTCAGCCAAACCGCCGGCATAGCTTCGGTAGTACGACGGGTGCGGATCGACGTTTAGCGAGTGCAAATGCCCATGGTAGTTGTAATCACTGTCACCGAAATCGACGTCGGGCGGAAGAGCCGGAACGTCCGTGTCAAACCGGGTCGCTGCTGGTCCTCCGAGGCGGCCGCCGTCCGTCAAATAATCGGTGACCGGACCGCGGCGCGCCCATATATAACGGTTGTCATAATTGAGCGCATTCGTCCCGTATCGGCCATAGCGGAAATCGTCGCCTCGCTCCGTCGAGTAAAAACCGATCGGTCTCGCCGCATCATGATAACGCTGCGCCCCTTCCTCATTCGCCCGGTAGTTGGTGCATGAGGCGAGCAATCCGGCGACCGACAACGCGCCGATCCATCTGACCGCGTATCTCAATGGAAAACCCCCCTTGGTTTCCTTCGCCCAAGGCTGGCATGAAGCCAGCCTTACGTTTAGCTTGCGGCAAACGCGGGGGGTTTATCGCTGTCAGTTCAACCCAACGAGATGACAGCTAAAACTTCGGCGGCGCAATCGCCAACTGCCGTTTATGATGCGAACGTTCATGAAGCCGTTCAATAATGTTTCGATCGCGTTCTGGAATATCTTCCCCTTTTAAATATTTATCGATCATTTCATACGTCGTGCCCATTTCGCTTTCATCCGTCTGCCCTTCCCACAGTCCGGCGCTTGGAGCTTTCTTGATAATTTCTTCCGGGACGCCGAGCAGACGGCCCATTTCGCGCACTTCGCCTTTTGTAAAGTGAATGAGCGGCACTAAATCGACTCCACCGTCACCGTATTTCGTAAAGTAGCCCGTATGCCATTCGGCGGCGTTGTCCGTACCGACGACGAGATAGCCGTAATTGTTGGCGACCGCATACAACGTCGTCATGCGCAAACGCGCCCTTGTATTCGCATCGCCGAGGCGCGCGCGCTCTTCGCTCCATTCCCCGATGGCTTTCAGCTCGGCCTCGACCGCGCCAAACAACGTCCGGTGCGCCTCGGTCAAATCGATGACCAAATGCCGGATGCCGCAGCTTTTCACCACTTTCAGCGCATCTTCCATATCTTTCGGATTGCTTTTGCAAGGCATGATCAGCCCCAGCGAATCGTCCGGAAAGGCACGCTTAATCAAATGGGCGACAACCGCCGAGTCGATGCCGCCGCTGATGCCGACGACCGCCCCGTTTAAACCGGCTGATGAGACTTGGTCACGCAACCATTGCACGAGTTTGTCAATTTTTTCTTGCATCCGTCCTCGACTCCTTTTCCAAAGATTCCATTCTTCATTGTAGCATAGCATAAAGGCGGCGGACAAACCGTTCTCTCCGCTTGCGGTCAAACACAAGGGGGCGGCGGCGCGCGGCGGCTGACCGCCATTCGCGAAACACATCAGCCGGAAATAAGAGCGCATGCAAAAACCAGCGTTTTTCCAACCAACGGCGAAGCGGAGCGAAACGGGCGAGTGTTGAATATGACCAACCGATATACGGCAAGAGGCGATTGGCGTATTGGCAATAGTCAAGCCCGGGCGAGGCAAGAGCGGCCGCGTCATAGTCGATGAGGTACATCTGGCCGGTTGTGGTGCGCAAAAAATTATGGGAGGCGACATCACCATGAATGATGGCAGCAGAATCCGCCGTCAACTCTGGAGCATGCTCGCGACACGTTGATAGACAGTAATCCGCCCAGCTCAGCGTAAATAAAATGTCTTCTTTGTCCATGATCGTTTCAACAACAGGCAAATGTCGGCAAAACTCCTCATAGCGGCGCCGCCATTTGTCATACAGCTGCGCACGCGGCAGCCCCATCGCCTCCTGCTTGCTGCTGGCGATGTTTGCCGTTATGGTATGGTAACGTTCGAGCAAATGAAGTCCGTCAGCGGCGTCAGCCCAAGCGGCAAACGAGATTGGACGCGCTCCGGCCACATATTCCGTCAGCAGCCAATAGCATCCGCCGGCTTCAACCACTCCTCCGCGCCCGATCGGCATAGGGGCCGGCGCGGCGGAAAAACCGGTCTTCCTTAATGCGGCAAGAAGCCAGGCGTGCCGCGCGGCCGCAACAGGAAAGCGATACGCTTTGGCGACAAACATTCCTTGCCGGGCGGCAATGGCGAAGACATGCGGTTTCAATGCCACAACTTGTTGAATAACCAGCCGATATTGGCGTTCAAGAAGAAAAAAGAGACGGCCGGCGGCGTCTCTTTTCACTTGGTTATTGTTCCTCGCCATGCCCGCTCTCCTCATCCGGCGGTTCGCTAAACAAACGCGGACCGGCAGTCGGCGGAGCGGATGATGGCGGGTAGGATGGCGGCGCGTATCCCGCTGGACTTGTCGGGTAAACGACGCCTGGCCACGGAAGCGGCGGCGCTGACTGCGGCGCATATCCGTATGGACCCGGCAGGGCGTACCCTCCGTAGTACGGGGGCGGCGCATAGGCCGGCGCATATCCAAAAGGCGGATAGCCGGCAGGCGAAGTATACGCCGCAGGCGGCGCATAAACTGCCGTTGCAGCGCCGGGCGGCGGGAGAACGCCCCCTGTGGACGGGACAAACGGAGCGGCAACCCCAGGCCCAGAAAACGGCGGCTCTAATGATTCACTGCTGCTTTCGTGAATGCCGGGAAACGGCGCCGAACCGTTTTCCGGACTTTCACCGCTTTTCCCAACGGCCGACGGCGCAGACGATGGCGGATAGGACGTCGGCATGATCGGCAGCGGCGGCGCGTAAAAACCGCTCCCCGGCCAAACTGGCGGCACTGGCGTACATCCTTGGTCAGTGCCAAATATGGGGATCGTCGGCGGGGCGACAGGAACGTATGGAATGTTCGGCAGCGGCGGCGCGTCTTCGCTCTCAGCCGCCGGTTCCCCTTTCCATTCAGCTGGGCTTTCATTGTCCTCCTCTTTCATCATGTTGGGCAAAATATTGCTCGGCTTCGGCGGAATCGGCGGCACGTTGGCCAGCGATTGAGCGAACGAAAGTTGAGGAGGCGGGGCCACCGGCGGAATCGTATGCACAAGCGGCGGCACAGAGGCGCCTTTCGCTTTTGCCCCTTCTTTTGCCTCCGCTTTCGGCGTTTTTGGTGCTTCTTGTGCCGTTGCTTTTGGCGCTTTTTTCTCGACAGCCTTTGGCGTTTCGTTCATCGCCGCTTTCGGCGCCTCACCCGCCGGTGCCTTTGGCGCTTCATTGATGGGCGCATTCGGCGTTTCGTTCACCGGTACGTTCGGCGCTTCATTCACCACTGCTTTTGGTGCCGCTTTTGGCGCTTCCTTCTCGACGGCCTTTGGCGCTTCATTGATGGGCGCATTCGGCGTTTCATTCACTGATACATTTGGCATTTCGTTCACCGGCACGTTCGGCGTTTCATTCACTGATACATTTGGCATTTCGTTCACCGGCACGTTCGGCGCTTCATTCACTGGCACATTCTCCGCCTTCTTCTCCGGCGCTTTCGGTGTTTCCTTTACGACTGCTTTGGGCGTTTTCTTTACCACTGCTTTCGGCGCCTCACCCGCCGGTTCGTTTACCGCTGCCTCGCCTTCCGGAACAGGGGCGACAGCAGTGTCAAGCTCGGCATCAATGTGGAATGAGACGAACGGTTTCGCCTCCGCGTACGGGTGCTCTTTTACGTGCATTTTTTTGGGTGACACAGGCGCTTTCGTCTCTTTTTTGACCGGCACTCCTGCTGTCGGCACTTTGATTTTCATTCCAGGCATAATCATATTCGGGTCGCTCAAATGCCCATTTATTTTTTTCAATTGTTCAAAATCCACTCCATATTTTTGGGCGATTTTCCAAAGGGTGTCGCCCTTTTGGACAATATGGATTTTCACTCCGTTCCCCTCCTAAACCGAGACTGTTTACGCTCGATCGAACCATGCTTGTTTCCCGTTATCGTCTTTCAACACAATGTATGACGATGATCGTTGATTTATGATAAAAAAATCCCTGACCGAACGAGGATCCCTCCTCGTCAAGCCAGGGAAAAAGCTAGGCAAGCGAAAGCATGCGGTCGAGCGCCTCTTTTGCCTCTGCGGCGATGTCTTTCGGAACGGTGATGCGATTGACGATCGCTCCTTGCTCAAGCGATTCGAGCGCCCAGACGAAATGCGGCAAATCAATTCGATTCATCGTTAAACACGGGCACATATATGGATTGAGAGAAACGATTTCTTTGTCTGGATGTTCATGCTTCAGCCGGTTCACCAAATTCATTTCCGTTCCAATCGCCCACTGGGTGCCGGGTGGAGCATTGCGGATCGTTTCAATAATGTATTTTGTCGAACCGGCGTAGTCTGCTTGCTGGACGACCTCCCAGCTGCATTCCGGATGGACGATGACATGGATTCCCGGCTTTATCCGTCGAATATGCTCGATTTGTCGCACGGTGAAGTTTTCATGCACGGAGCAATGTCCTTTCCAAAGAATGACTTTCACCTTGTCGAGATCGTCCGCCCCTTGGAGCGTCTCCTCATGCGGATCCCACACCGCCATCTCGTCAAGACGGATGCCGAGCGCATAGGCCGTATTTCTCCCTAAATGCTGATCCGGCAAAAAGAAAATCCGTTCATTCCGTGAAAACGCCCAAGCCATCATCTTTTTCGCGTTCGACGAGGTGACGGTCGCTCCGCCATGGCGGCCGACAAACGCTTTAATCGCCGCGGTCGAATTGACGTACACAAGCGGCACGATCGTCTCGCCAAACCGCTCAATAAGCGCCGCCCATGCCCGCTCGACTTGAAAAATATCGGCCATATCGGCCATTGAACAGCCGGCGCGCAAGTCCGGCAAAATGACCGTTTGGTCGTCGCTCGTTAAAATATCGGCGGTTTCCGCCATAAAATGGACGCCGCAAAACACAATATATTCGGCTTCGCTGTTCTTTGCCGCGAGCTGGGCAAGCTGAAGCGAATCGCCGGTCGCATCGGCGAACTGAATGACCTCATCCTTTTGGTAGTGATGGCCCGGGATGAAAAGGCGCCGGCCGAACCGTTCTTTCACCGCGCGGGCGCGTGCTTCGAGCTCGCTTCGTTCCATCGTTTTATACCGTTTGGGCATCTCATCCAGCCGTTTCAACTGTTCAAGGACGTTCACGGTTCTCCCCTCCATTATCGCAAATTGAAACTCATATCGAGCGCCGGGGCGGAATGGGTTAAACATCCGAGCGAAATGTAGTCGACTCCGGTCGCGCCGTACGCCGCCACATTGGCGAGCGTAATTCCCCCCGACGCTTCCGTGATGATCGGCTTTGGCACAAGCCGGACGAACGCCCGCACCTCATCCGGCGTCCGGTTGTCAAACATAATGACATCCGCCCCGGCTTCGACCGCCTCGAGCACTTCGTCTTCCGTTTCGGTCTCTACTTCGATTTTCACCATATGCCCAAGCCGCTCCCGCACCGTTTTGACGGCGCGGGCGATCGATCCGCAAAAGGCGATATGGTTGTCTTTAATCATGACACCGTCGTACAGGCCAAAGCGGTGATTATAGCCGCCGCCGCATGTGACGGCATATTTTTCAAGCATGCGCAGCCCCGGCGTCGTTTTCCGCGTGTCGCAAATGCGTGTGGAGCTATTGCCAAGCAAGTCAACGGCCTGTCGCGTCACGGTGGCAATGCCGCTTAACCGCTGCAGCAAGTTTAAAATGACGCGCTCACCGGACAACAGCGGCCCGACCGGGCCGGATGCGACGGCGATCGTTTCGCCGGCTTGGACCCGTTCGCCGTCCTGTTTCATGATGGTTACTTCGACGCGCGGATCCAGCAGCTGATAGCCCGCCGCAATAATGCCGACGCCGGCCACCACCCCGTCCGCTTTGGCCATAAACATGCCTGATGCCCGTTCATGAGCCGGAAAAATCGTCTCGCTCGTCACATCGCCGTCGCCAATATCTTCAAGAAAAAACTGTCGCAACAGTTGTTCGAGCTTCAACCGGTTCATCTTTCATCCCTCCGTTTTCTTTGCCGCTTTACCTCCCAGCCCCAAGGCGGGCCCACTCTTCTTTCGTCCGCACGAGGCGCCGCCCCCGCCACTTTGGGCATTCACGCGGAAAATCGCTCCGGTAATGGCCGCCGCGGCTTTCCGTGCGCCCAAGCGCTGATGAAGCGACAAGCCAGCCCACTAGCAACATGTATCCTGTTTCAATCTCCTCTGCCGACAATCGTTCAAGGTCGCCATCCAGCCAATCCGGCAACGAAAACTGTTCCAACCAGTCGACCGCTTTGCGAAGCCGATCGCCGTTGCGGACGATGCCGACAAACGTTGACAGCTGTTCGCGAATGAGCGCCCGCTCTGGCAGCCGTGGTACAATCAAACGACGCGGGCTGGATGAATCCGCTCGGTGCACCGTTTCCGGCCACGCCGCCTGACGGCGGATGGCGCAGGCCGCACGGAATCCAAAGACGATCGCTTCAAGCAACGAGTTGCTCGCGAGCCGGTTGGCGCCGTGCACACCGGTGCACGCCGCTTCCCCGACGGCGTACAAGCCCGGAACCGTCGTCTGCCCCCACTCGTTGACGACAACGCCGCCCATTAAAAAATGGGCGCCCGGCGCGACAGGAAGGCGGCCGGCTTCAAAGTCGACTCCATAGGCCTCACATAGCGCGGCGATCGTCGGAAAGCGGCGGCGGAAGTGGGACACGCGGGAAATATTCAAATAGACGCGGCCGCCGCGATCGAGTTCCGCCGCGATCGCTCGGGCGACGATGTCGCGCGGAGCGAGATCGCGAAGCGGATGGACGCCGTCCATCAGCGGTCTTCCGTCTTCCGCCTCAAGCACCGCCCCTTCGCCGCGCACCGCTTCCGAGACGAGCCCGACCGCTTTTCCGCCGGCAACGAGCATCGTCGGATGAAATTGGATAAACTCCATATCCGCCACCGCCGCACCGGCGCGGTACGCCATGGCAATGCCGTCGCCAGTCGCCGTCGGCGCATTGGAAGTGAACGTATACAATCCGGCGCATCCACCGGTCGCCAACACGACGGCCGACGCCGGCCAAATGGACACCGAACCGTCTTCCCGCTTCGTTTTCACCCCGACGCAACGCCCCTCTTCCACAAGCAAATCAATCACCTGCTCGCCTTCTTCCATCCATACGCGTCCCTCGAGCCGCTCAAGCAAAAACGAAACGAGTGCTTTGCCCGTTTGATCGCCGCCGGCGTGCAAAATCCGGCGGTGGCTATGCCCGCCTTCAAGGCCGAAACAAAACCGGCCGCGTTCGTCCCGATCAAACGCCATGCCGGCGTTGATCCATTCTTGCAGCCGCCTCGGCCCTTCGCGGACAAGCCGTTCGACCATTCGTTCATCGTTATGAAAGCAGCCGGCGACCATCGTATCGCGGAAATGAGCGCGCCAATCGTCGCTCTCTGCCAGCGCCGCGGCCACCCCTCCTTGCGCCCGCCATGAATTGCTGTCGGTGCAACGTTTTTTTGTGAATATCATCACATGGTCGAGCTCAGATAAATGATACGCGACCGTTAACGCCGCCAGCCCGCTTCCGACGATAATCACGCCACCTTCCTTCACTCTCGGACGCCCCTTTCTTTTCACCTGTCTTGACATCTATATTTACACATATTTAAACTAATGGCAAGAGGTTTGGCGAAAAAAATGATGCAAAGGCGGGGGAATATGATTTATTTGGATTACGCGGCAACGACGCCAATGTGCCAAGAGGCGATCGCCGCTTACGCTGAAGCGGCGTCCGTTTACTTTGGCAACGAAAGCAGCTTGCATGACATCGGAACGAAAGCGAAACAACTGCTTGCCTTATGCCGGCGCGAACTCGCCGCCATGATTAACGGAGAAGCGGAAGGGATCTATTTCACAAGCGGCGGAACGGAAGCGAACGTGCTCGCGATCCGTTCGCTAGCTGCCGCCTACCGGCATAAGGGAAACCACCTGATCACGACCGAAATCGAGCATGCCTCGCTCCATCACCTGTTCAAGCAGCTGGAAACAGAAGGATATACGGTCACGTATTTGCCCGTCGACCGATTCGGGCGCATTCGACTTGCCGATTTGGAGCGGGCGATCACGCCGAAGACAATCCTTGCTTCCATCCAGCACGCCAACTCGGAAATCGGCACGATTCAGCCGCTTGCCGACATCGGCCGCCTCCTGCGGGCGCACGGCGTCCTTTTTCATAGCGACTGCGTGCAAACTTTTGCTAAAATACAGCTAGATGTTCAAGAGATAGGACTAGACAGCCTATCCGTTTCCGCCCATAAAGTGTACGGTCCCAAAGGGGTCGGCGCTGTGTACATCAACCCGCGCCGGCATTGGAAGCCGGTATTCCCGGGAGCGACGCACGAATCAGGCTTTCGGCCGGGAACGGTCAACGTACCGGGTATTGCCGCCTTCATTACGGCCGCGCAGCAGCTCCATCGACGAATGGCGGACGAACAGTCGCGTTTGGAACGACTGCGGAATCGGTTGCTTCACGCCATCGCCGCCAAACAGCTGCCGGTGGCGGTGGAAGGCCATCCCGATTTCCGTCTTGCCCATATTATCGGTTTGTCCGTCGCTGGGTACGAAGGGCAGCTTGTGATGCTTGAATGCAACCGCGCCGGCATCGCCATTTCCACCGGCAGCGCCTGCCAAGTCGGGCTGCAAGCGCCGTCGCGGACGATGCTCGCCGTCGGGAAAACGCCTGAAGAAGCGAAGCAATTCATCCGCGTCTCATTGGGCGCGGCCACGACCGAAGCGGAGATCGACCAGTTCGTTTCCACATTGGAGCGACTTACATCGGCATGAAAGGAGGAATGGCAGGTGAAAGAGGAAAAGAAAATTTTAGGGGAAAGGCGGCGCCAGCTCATTTTGCAATGGTTGAAAGAAAGCGAAGCGCCGCTCACGGGGGCTGAGCTGGCAGCGAAAACGAACGTCAGCCGCCAAGTGATCGTCCAAGACATTTCACTGTTAAAGGCGCGCAACGAACCAATCATCGCCACAAGCCAAGGCTATTTGTATTTAAAGCCGGCTGAACCGGCCAAAACGTACACGAGGACGGTCGCCTGCTTCCATACGCCAGAACAGACGAAAGAAGAGTTGTATTTGCTCGTGGATTGCGGCGTGACAGTCAAGGACGTCAAAATCGAGCATCCGGTTTACGGCGATTTAACCGCCTCGATCATGGTGAGCAACCGCCTGGAAGTCGACCAATTCATCGCCAAAATCGAGGCGACAAAATCGTCGTATTTGTTGCAGCTGACGGACGGAACCCATTTGCATACGCTGGAAGCCGATTCACCAGTGAAGCTTGACGCCGCCTGCCGCGCCTTGAAACAAGCCGGCTTTCTCATCGAAGCGTAAACTGGACCTGGCCGAACATCGGTTCATTCCCTGCGGAATACTGCGCGGCGGGCCGTCTAAAAAGGAACAGGCGGACGGCAGCAGACCGCCCGCGTGTTTTTGTCTGTGTCAAGCAAAATAATATGGATAGCTGCCCAACAGCTGCACAGTGCAGCCGAGCGCCTCAATTTCCGCGATCGCCCCCGGGATGAGGACGTCATCCATCGGCGCGTCGATGTCAATAATAAAGAAATAATTTCCAAGGCCCGTTTTCGCTGGGCGCGATTCGATTTTCGTCAAGTTGAGCCGCCGCCAGGCAAACGCTGATAACACTTGATGGAGTGCGCCCGGACGGTCTTGCGGCAGCATGACGACCACGGTCGTCTTGTCGCCGGCATAAAGAGGCGAAGCAGGCGAAAGCGGCTCTTTGCGCCGGCTGACGACAATAAAGCGCGTATGGTTGTAATCGTAATCGTGGACGTTTTCCTGCACGATCACCAGCCCGTATTTTTCCGCCGCCAGCCGGTTGGCGATCGCCGCCGCCGGCAAGTGCGGATGCTCGCTCACAAATTTCGCGGCGGCGCTCGTTGACGTCATCGGCACTTGCTTCGCCCCTTTCAGCACCGTATGCAAAAACTTCCGGCATTGGGCAATGGCGTGCGAGTGGGAATACACTTCTTTCACTTCGCGCCAATGCGGGGTGAAATATGGGTGCACCATCAAATGTTGCTCGATGGGCACAACGATTTCGCCGATGATCGGCAACGGCTGTTCGTGAATTAAATAGTCGAGTGTCAAATTGACCGATCCTTCCAAGGCGTTCTCGAGCGGCACCACGGCCGCTTCAATCTCTCCGGCCGCCGCGGCGTCAATGCAATCGGGAATCGTGTCATACGGCTCCCGCGGCTGCGACGGAAAAAGAAGAGCAGCCGCCGCTTCGGTGAACGTCGCCTTCGGTCCTAAATAACCGATTTTCATCTCGTTTGCCTCTCCCTTGCTTTAATACACTCCCGAACCGACAATTTCCACTTTTTCGACAAATTCGAGCTGTTTGAGCTTAGCGAGGAGCTCATCAATCTCCTCGTTCATATCGTTTGTGCTGACCGACAGCGTCACGTTCGCCCTCCCTTGAAGCGGAATCGTTTGATGGATGGTCAGCACGTTGCAGCCGGCCGCCGCCACAACGCCAAGCAGCTGTGACAACGTTCCGGAGCGGTCTTCTAAATGGAAAAAGAGCGTGACGATGTTTTCTTTCGTCACCGCTTGGAACGGAAAAATGGCATCGCGGTATTTGTAAAACACACCGCGGCTGATGTTGGCGAGCTGCGCCGCCTCGGCAACCGAGGCGGCTTTTTTCCGCTCAAGCAGCTGTTTCGCGAGCACGACTTTCTTCATCGCTTCCGGCAGGACGTCTTCGCGCACCAAATAAAATTTTTTCTCCACCGCATCTTCCCCCGCTCTATTCATCCCAGTCGTCGACAAACTCGAACTCGTAATCAAGCAACCGGATCGTGTCTCCGTCTTTCGCGCCGCGCTCACGCAGCGCATCATCCACCCCCATCGCCTTCAGCTGGCGGGCGAAGCGGCGCACCGATTCTTCGCGCGAGAAATCCGTCATCTTAAACAACTTTTCAATTTTGTCGCCCGCCAAAATGAATGCTCCGTCGCTGGCGCGGGTGATCGTAAACGGCGGCTCCTCTTTTTCATATTTGTACACGACGCGCTGCACGGCCGGATCTTCCCGTTCATGAAGCGGGAATTCCGGCGTCGTTTCCAACAGGTCGGCGATGGCAAACAACAGCTCGCGCACTCCTTGTCTTGTCGCTGCAGAAATCGGAAAGACCGGCACCGCATCGCCGACTTTCTCTTTGAAGCGGCGCAAATTTTCTTCGGCGTTCGGCATGTCCATTTTATTGGCGGCAACAATTTGCGGCCGCTCGGTCAAGCGCAAATTGTACTGTTTCAGCTCTTCGTTGATGACGAGATAATCGTTGTACGGATCGCGCCCTTCGACCGCCGCCATGTCGATGACATGGACGATGACACGCGTCCGTTCAATATGGCGCAAAAACTGATGCCCGAGCCCGACCCCTTGATGGGCCCCTTCAATCAATCCCGGCAAGTCGGCCATCACAAAACTGCGCCCGTCTTCCGTTTCGACAACGCCCAAGTTCGGAACGAGCGTCGTAAAATGGTACTCGGCGATTTTCGGACGGGCTGCGGAGACGACCGACAGCAGCGTCGATTTGCCGACGCTTGGAAACCCGACCAGCCCGACGTCAGCGAGAAGCTTCAGCTCTAAAATGATGTTGCGCTCTTCGCCCGGTTCGCCGTTTTCCGCAATTTCCGGCGCTGGGTTGGACGCCGTCGCAAATCGGGTGTTGCCGCGCCCGCCGCGCCCGCCTTTGGCGACGACAAACCGCTGCCCCGCCTCGGTCAAATCGGCGAGCACTTCGTTCGTATCCGCATCGATGACAACGGTGCCTGGGGGCACTTTGACAATCAAGTCTTCCGCATTTTTGCCATGCTGGTTTTTCGACATGCCGTTTTCGCCGCGCGGCGCTTTAAAATGGCGCTGGTAGCGGAAATCCATCAACGTCCGCAGCCCTTCATCAACGACAAAGACGACATCGCCGCCTTTGCCGCCGTCTCCGCCGGCCGGCCCGCCTTTTGGGACGTATTTTTCCCGGCGGAACGCGACCATGCCGTTTCCTCCGTCCCCGCCTTTCACATAAATTTTCACCTGATCAACAAACATGGCTGTTCCTCCGATTCGCTTCCATCATGGTATCATGGCGAAATGAGTATGACTAATACTTATTATTGTATACAGAGTCGATTCCATGATGTCAATATGTACGCAAGCACCGGCCGTCTGCGGGCTGGCGGGACGGCTCAAGCCCAGCCGCCGCTTTTCGGTCCGATTGGATCGATCCGTTCGCACCTCTTAGGGCAAAATAAGCTTTGCCTTCCATTTTCCTTCGTCCAACCAATGGTCAAGATTCCGCCGCCAAAAGCTCAAGCTCCACCGTCAATTCGCCCTCGCCAACGGCAAACGACGCGAGCCGAAGCGGCGGTGATGGTTCGCAGCGCTTAAGCCAAGTGCGAATGGCTTCGCCATCTCGAAACGTGCCGCAATAATCCAAAAACAGCGCCGCCCGTCGGTCGGACAGCTCAATGGACAAACATAAATGGTTTTCTGTCCGCTCATCGGATTGCGCTTCAAGCAGGTGAAAAAATTGGCGGCACCATTCAGTCAGCTGCTCATCGCACCGCGACCAATCGGCTTCGCCGTCCGTGATTTCATACTCAAGAAAAAGCGGGCGCGGCTCCCAGTTATAAGTCATGACAAGCTCAGCGAACTGCTCGGCTTTCAAGTTCGTCAACCGTGTTTCCTGATGCATCTCGGCGATCATGTCTTCAATGATTTCCTGCACCCGTTCGATTTTATTGAGCGCCAAATGCCCTTTGATGAGCTGGATTTTGTTCAGCCAGTCATGGCGGGCATGGCGCATCACCTCAACGACAGTCCATCGCTTCTCCATCCAACGCTCCCCTATCCACTAAGCGTAGGCTCCCTGCCTCGCTTGGACTTCCGCCTCCATGGGGGAGGCATGTACTTTTACTATAACATTTTTTGACATTGAACGGGAACGATTTTTCTACGCCAAAAAGAAAAAACTCTAACCGAACGGTTAGAGTTTTTTCACATCGATTACGCTTCTTGGCTGACCGGGTAGACGCTGACGCGTTTGCGGTCGCGGCCGAGCCGCTCGAAGCGGACGATGCCGTCGATTTTCGCATACAACGTATCGTCGCCGCCGCGGCCGACGTTCAAGCCCGGATGGACTTTCGTTCCGCGTTGACGGTACAAAATCGAACCGCTGGTGACGAATTGACCGTCAGCCCGTTTTGCGCCAAGACGTTTCGCGATCGAGTCGCGGCCGTTTTTCGTCGAACCGACCCCTTTTTTCGAAGCAAAAAATTGCAGGTCAAGTCTCAGCATGGCAGTCACCTCCCGCTAGATGGATGTCACGCGGATAAATGTTCCGTAATCGCGTTCGATCGTCTTTAGCGAAACGACCATCGCTTCCAACAACAACTGCACTTTCTCTGCCGCCGCTTCTTCCAGCTTTGGAAGCTCGCAGCGGAGGTAGCCGCCGTCTTTGCCGAGCGAAACATGCGGGCTTACGCCAATAAGTGTCTCGATGGCGTTGATCGTGCCGAACGAGACCGCCGAAGCGCCGGCGCATACAATGTCCTGCCCGCGTTTCGCAAAATGGGCGTGCCCTTCCATCGTAAACGCGCGGATGCGGCCGTCCGCTTCCCGTTCAATCGTGACGCGGATCATCGTTACGCGTTGATTTTTTCGATGACGACTTTCGTGTACGGCTGACGGTGGCCTTGTTTGCGGCGATAGTTCTTTTTCGCTTTATATTTGAAGACGATAATTTTCTTTTGTCGGCCGTGTTTTTGCACTCTCGCCGTCACGGTTGCGCCTTCGACCGTCGGGTTGCCGATTTTCACCGTTTCCCCGCCGACGAACAGCACTTTGTCAAACGTGACCGTATCGCCTTCATTCGCATCCAATTTTTCGATGTAAATTTCTTGGCCTTCTTCGACTTTCAATTGTTTGCCGCCAGTTTCGATAATTGCGTACATGCATCGCACCTCCTTCATGGACTCAGACTCGCCAGCGCCAAGGCGGCCCAAGACGGAGCGCTTCATCGCCCGCGCTGAGCGGTTGTAGTGCGGGTGCGTCTTTTTGCGACAGCCGCCCTCTTTTGCCCTTGTTGGCAGGACAAAAAGTCTACAACGTCATCTATCGTAACATAGAAACGGCCGGCGTCAACCGTCATCTTCGTCCCCCGGCGGGCGATGATGAAACGGTGCAAACGACTATATAGATGCCATTTGAAGCTTTCACATTTGCAGCTTTTACCGAGCATTGGATCGACTGTCGAGCGACCGAACAACGCCGCTGTCAGACCCATGTATGGGTCTGTGAAGCGAGCGGTCGTTCGGCCTCCCAAACCACAGGCTTGCCTCCGACAGTCAAAAACATAGATAAGCAACTTTTCCATCAAGGATATGTGAAACGTTTTTGTTGCATCTATCTATAGCCGCGATCAATAGATGAGAGCGCCAAGCGGCGCATCGGCTTGCTTTTCGGCAAAAAACGCATGCAGCAGCTCGTTTTCATCGAGCGTCGCCCGTTCGCGCCCGTCGCGAACGACGATGATCGCATGCTTTTGTCCGCGGTAAAATCGCTGCAGCACGGCCGAGATGCGTTCGTCCGCCGGCGCCGTAATCGTCCGCAGCTTTGTATAGCCGCCTTTGTTTCCATAATACCGCTCAAGCAAAAAGCGCATAACGACATACGGATGCTGCTTTTGCTCCTGCCAAAGAGCATGCGCCAAAAAGGCGGCGATCGCCCATAAATCAAGCTGGCGCGGCGCCAACACAAACAAAAGAACAACGCCGACAGCAAGCACGGCGGCCGATATGGCGACCGTGTTTCGATGCGCTTCGCTGAACGGGCGGCGGTAGGACAGCAGCAAAAACAATAACTTGCCTCCATCCAGCGGCCAGATCGGCAGCAAGTTCAAAGCGAAAATGGCCGCATTGTAGCGAAAAAAGAGCTCCCAGCTCCCGCCATCCATCATGCCGGCCTTCCACAAAAAAAAACGCCGCCGCTGTGAGCCACAGATGCTGGGCCGGCCCGGCGAGCGTCACGATCCACTCCTCGCCAAACGGCCGGTTGCCGTGCTCTTCGACTTCCGCCACTCCGCCGAACGGCAGCAGCAAAATCCGCTTCACCCGCCATGCGAAAAACGCGGCCGCCACCGCATGGCCGAGCTCATGAACGAGGACGATGAAAAACAACAGGCAAAGCTGCTTGAAATGGGCGGTAAGCACCGCGATACCGCCGATCAGCCATAACAGCGGGTGGACGTGCATCTTCCCGAGCAGCGCCATATACTTATTCAAAGGAGATCACCTGAATCGGATCGATAAATTCATCTCCTTGTTTAATCGCAAAATAAAACAGCCCTTTCTGTTTATTTGTCTCGCTCGCCTCGGCCGTGCCAACTTCCTGCCCCATTTCAACAAAGTCATACAATTTCACTGAAATGGCCCCCAAATGTCCGTACCACGTCTCCGTGCCGTCCGCATGTTGGATGATGACCGTTTTGCCAAGACGGTCTTTCGTACCGGCAAAGGTGACAATCCCTTCTTTCATCGCTTCCACTTTGGCTCCATTCTCGGTTTCGATCGTCACACCCTCCCCGTTTTTTTCAAAACTTTCGAGAATCCGTCCAGAAGCCGGCACTGCATAGGATGAAGCCGTTTTCACCTTTTCTTCCTTTTTCGGGGCAAAAAAAGCGAGCGGCTCACCGAACGCTTTCTCATACCACGCTGAGACAGCCGCAAACTGAAACTCCGTTTCCATCGTCCGGGCAATAAACTGCCGCGCCGGCTCGAGCGAAGCGGAAGGATGCCGGAACACAATGGCCGTCACGAGCACGAGACAGGCAGCGATGAGTGTTTTGAATAAAAACCATTCTTTGCGGAACAACGGATGGGGAGCGGATTCAAACGAATAGCGGTCGTACGTGACGACCGGCAGCCCGTACCGCTCCTCATCAGCGGCGCTCCATCTAGATTCTTTTGGAACCTGCCCCTTATATTGACGTTCCCTTCTTCGTTTTTCAATGCGTTTTTTCATCTCACGGACGCGTCGATCCATACGTCCCCCCTCCACCTTTCCAACAACGTTTGTACTAATTTATGAGACAACCTCATGGAATATGAACGAGCGTTTTTCGCCGCGCCTCGCCGAACACGTCCGCGAACAAATCCCTCAAACGGTTTCACACCAACGTTTCGGCTGAGCGCCGCAACCGATCGATACCATCTGCTTCCGTTGTTACAGATCAGGAATTCCAAACGGCACAACAATATGAATAAAAAAAGAAGGCCCATTCAACGGCCTTCTTGCGCCAACTTCATGATTTCAAACTAAATATTTTCCGAATCTTTGAAAACAGCCCCTTCTCCTCTTCCTCAAGCGGCGGCAGCGGCACCGACTCGCCGAGGATGCGGCGGGCGATGTTGCGGAAGGCGATCGACGCTTTGCTGTTTGGGTCCAGCACAATCGGCTCGCCGCGGTTCGACGCTTTGATCACGTTTTCATCGTCGGCGATAATGCCGAGCAACTCGATCGATAAATGCGAGATGATTTCGTCGACATCCAACATATCGCCGTTTTTCACCATATGGCTGCGAATGCGGTTGATGATGAGGCGCGGCGGTTTGACGTGCTCCTCCGCTTCAAGCAAGCCGATGATGCGGTCGGCGTCGCGGACCGCCGACACTTCCGGCGTCGTGACGACGATCGCTTCGTCCGCGCCGGCGACAGCGTTGCGATAGCCTTGTTCGATTCCAGCCGGACAGTCGATGAGCACATAATCGTATTCCTGTTTCAGCTCCTCAATGAGCTGTTTCATTTGCGCGGGGTTGACCGCCGACTTATCGCTCGTTTGCGCGGCCGGCAACAAATACAAATGGTTATCGAACCGCTTGTCTTTCACAAGCGCTTTTTGCACTGTGCAACGCCCTTCCACGACATCGACCAAATCATAAATAATTCGGTTCTCAAGCCCAAGCACGACATCGAGGTTGCGCAGCCCGATGTCGGTGTCGACAAGGCACACCCGCTTCCCTAGAATGGCGAGGGCCGTCCCAAGGTTCGCGGTCGTCGTCGTTTTGCCGACGCCGCCTTTTCCGGAAGTGATGACGATCGCTTCTCCCACGGTCACATTCTCCTTTCTAAGCGCGTCAAATTCGGCCGCAAATGCATAAGCAGCTGAAGGCGGTCGACAACAATTTGGTTATGCTCATCAATATAGGCGCATTCCATTTCATTTCCTTCATCCGTTTTCGAATCGGGCGCTCGGCTCATGATGTCGCCGATGCGCAACTGCATCGGTTTCATGACCGATGCAGCGATGATCGCCTGTTTATTGCCGGCATACCCGGCATGGGCGATGCCGCGCAAGGCGCCGAGAATGAAAATGTTGCCTCCGGCAATGACCGTTCCGCCAGGGTTCACGTCGCCGATCAGCAGCAAATCCCCTTCGACATGAAGCACTTGTCCCGAACGGACAATGCGCGAAACGGGCACAATTTCCGTTTTTCTCATCCATTCTATCGCTTCTGCTTTCGACATGACATTGCTTTCGATCGAATCGACGACCAAATTTTTTGAACGGCGGATGAGCGCACGCACCTCTTCCTCTTGGGCAGGCGTCAAATAGCGGTTCCCAATTTTCAGATGAACAGAGACAAGGGGGCTGTCTGGCGCGACGCCAGCTTGTTTGACAAGCCGCTCCTCGATTTCTTTCAATAAATCGTCATACGAGCAGCGGTCGTCGAGATGCAGCGTCAGCCCATCTTTCGTCCCTTTAATCGTCACATACTGCTGCTTTTGTTTCGCCACAACGTTCACCCCAACGAATAATTCTACAAAACGGGCCGTTTTTCCTCTTTTATTCTTCCTGCTCAAACCGGCGAATTTTGGCCAATCGCCGTTCGAGCGGGTACGAAAAGACGAGCAAAAACGCGACGTTCAGAAGCAGCGTCGGCCATAGACGGCGGTCCCAAAAAACAGAAAACGACCAATCGGTCCGCCCGATCAACAGCTGGATGCCGTAGACATAACTGTCAAGCAGCACAATGGAAAGCAGCGACAAGAGCGATGCAACGAACCAGTTTTGGTGGAACCATTTCATCGCTTTGCCCGCCAAGTAGGCGATAAGCGTATAGGCAAACGCATAAACACCGAGCAGCTCTGTGTAGACGCAGTCATACAGAAAACCGAAGATGAACCCGTACCCCATCGCCCGCGTCCCGCCGAAATGCATCGCTGTGAACACGAGAAAAACAAGAAAAAACCGGGGAACAAAAAAATAGTGGACATACAAGTCGCCTTTTGGCCATACATCAACAAACAGGCTCTCACTCACAAAACATAACACCGCAAGGAAAGGGAGACGCCACTTGTTCACTTTGCCTCCTCCTTTTCCTGCAGTGCTGCATCGATGGTTCGTTTCACAATCATGACGTCGTCAATATCATACAAGTTGGCAAACGGCTTGACATAGACGACTTTCGTCAATCCGTATTGGTCCGGCTTGATCTCGGTCACCTCACCGATCGGCAGTCCTTTCGGAAACACGCCGCCAAGGCCGGAAGTCAACACTTTTTGCCTTTTTTCCACTTTGGCGTCAATCGGAATTTCTCCGAGCAGCAACTCGCGCCGCTTCTCATCGTAGCCTTCGATCAACCCAAACACGTTTTCCTTTCCTTGGATATAAGCGGAAATGCGGTTGTTTTGGTCAAGCGCGCTTAACAGCTGCACAGTGGACGTAAATTGGGAAGCGTGCTGCACCTTGCCGACAAGCCCCGCTGGGGTGATGACGGCCATATCTTTTTTCACGCCGTGTTGCTCGCCTTTGTTGATGATGATCGTTTCCCGCCAACGATCCGGGTTCCGCCCGATCACCGTCGCCTGAATCGAAACAAAATCACGCAAGCTCTCTTTTTTATCGAGCAACGCGCGCAGCCGTTCGTTTTCTTGCCGCAGCGCCTCGACCTCGGTCTCAAGCGCCGCATATTCCTCAAGTCTTGCCTTCAGCAGTTCGTTTTCCTTATATGTACGGCGAAGATCGCTCACATTTTCAAAGAAGCCCGCGACTTGCTGGGCGGGCTTCCCAAACAGAAGCTGAACAAAACCGACCGTATCTTTTACAAACTGCTCCGGCCACGTCAATTCTTCGCGGCTGCGCAGGGAAAAGCCGATCAACATGACAAGGATGACGATGCTGACGAGCAAAAAAATGAGACGCTTATTCCCAAAAAGCTGTGGCATGCGTCACACCTTCTTACCGTCAGCGATGGTCTCTCGCCTTGTTTTTAAACAAGTCGATGTGGTCGAGCGCTTTCCCGGTGCCAATGGCCACGCAATCAAGCGGATTTTCCGCGACGATGACCGGCATGTCCGTCTCTTTGCTGATGACCTTGTCCAAATTGCGCAACAAAGCGCCGCCGCCTGTCAGCACGATGCCGCGGTCCATAATGTCAGCCGCTAGCTCCGGCGGTGTTTTTTCGAGCGTGTTTTTCACCGACTCGACGATCGCATAGACCGTATCGTGCAGCGCCTCAGCCACTTCTTCGGCGCTGATTTCGATCGTTTTTGGCAGCCCAGTGAGCAAGTCGCGGCCGCGAATTTCCATGTTTCCGATTCCTTCCGGATTTCCGGCTGAGCCGATCTCGACTTTAATCGCCTCCGCCGTCCGTTCTCCGATCATCAAATTGTACGTTTTTCGGATGTATTGAATGATCGCCTCATCCATTTCATCGCCGGCGATGCGAATCGACTGGCTCGTCACGATGCCGCCGAGCGAAATCACGGCCACTTCAGTCGTACCGCCGCCGATGTCGACGACCATGCTCCCGGTCGGCTCCCACACCGGCAAATTGGCGCCGATCGCGGCCGCAAATGGTTCTTCAATCGTATAGGCATCGCGTGCTCCAGCCTGGCGCGTCGCATCGATGACCGCGCGCTCCTCTACGGCCGTGATGCCGTACGGCACGCATACCATCACATACGGCTTGCTGGCAAACAACCCTTTCGTTTTGACGGCCTTGCGAATGAAATATTTCATCATCGTCGCCGTCGTTTCATAATCAGCGATGACGCCGTCTTTCATCGGACGAAGCGCCACGATGTTGCCCGGCGTGCGCCCGATCATGTTTTTCGCTTCATTGCCGACGGCGACGATTTGCTTCGTGTCGCGCTGAATGGCGACAACCGACGGCTCGCGCAAAACGATCCCTTTTCCCTTCACATAAACGAGCGTATTCGCTGTTCCTAAATCAATCCCGAGATCTTTCGTCCCAATTCCAAACATATGATCGATCTTCCTTTCCGAAACGAAATGCATATGATTTTCTATTGACAACATGAATCGGATGTCAAGTCATTTATAAATTGTACAACACCGCCCGAACGGATTCGGAAAAACCCATAGTTGATATTATAACTGATTCGACAAAAAATGAGAACCGCTAGACGTAGCCTTTTTCTTTCAAACTGACGAATTTTTGATCGCCGATGATGAGGTGATCCAAGAGCTCGATGCCGATGATGCGGCCGCATTCCGCGAGCCGTTTCGTCACATCGATGTCTTCGCGGCTTGGAGTCGGATCGCCAGAAGGGTGGTTATGCACACAAATGACGGAGGCGGCGGAACGTTTGATCGCCTCTTTAAACACTTCGCGCGGATGGACAATCGAGGCGTTTAAACTGCCGATGAACACCGTTTTGCGGTAGATGACTTGATTTTTCGTATTTAAATAAATGGCGACAAAATGTTCTTGCGATAAAAAGCGCATATCTTCCATGACGTATTTCGCTCCGTCTTCCGGGCAGCGAATCACATAGCGGTCGGCGCAGCCGGACTGGTGGATGCGTCGGCCGAGCTCCAACGCCGCCAAAATTTGCACGGCTTTCGTCGGCCCGATCCCTTTGATGTTTGTCATTTCTTCGACCGTTGCGTCTTTGAGCGGTCTCAGCCCCTCAAAATGGCGAAGGAGACGCTGGGCGAGCTGCACGACCGACTCCTCCTTCGTGCCCGTGCGCAACAAAATGGCGATCAGTTCATGGTCGGATAAACTTTCCGGCCCTGATGACAGCAGCCGTTCACGCGGCCGGCTGTCTTTCGGAACATCGCGGATCATCCACGCCATCATACTCCCCCTTTTTTGTTTTGCTTCATCGAAAGATGGAGAGGCTTGAACCGCCCCTCGGTACGACAGCAGAATCCGTTTGCGGGGGCGTTCTTTTGCCAAAAAGCGCCAGACGGCGGCCGCTTTTGCTTTGATCTATGCCGGCGGCCACCCGAGCCGGCGCAATTCCCTCACCGTCCGCGACAGCGGCAGGCCGACGACCGTCAAATAGTCGCCTTCGATCCGTTTGACAAACAGGGCAGCGCGGCCTTGGATGCCATACGCCCCCGCCTTGTCCATCGGCTCCCCGGTCGCAATATAGGCGGCGATTTCCTCGTCATCGAGCTCCCAAAACGTCACCGCTGTTTTTTCCGCAAACGAGGTGATGGACCTTGAGGGAGTGCGATGGCGACACCGGTCCATACGTCATGCGTCCGCCCGGACAACTGACGCAGCATGGCGAATGCTTCTTCTTCCGTGCGCGGCTTCCCTAACAAGCGGCCATCGCACACAACGATCGTATCAGCGCCAAGAACATACGCGTCGGGAAAAGAGGACATCACCGCCTCCACTTTCCGGCGGGCAAGAAGTTGAACCGCTTCATCAGGGGGCGTTCCGGGGGCGATCGTCTCATCGGCTTGACTTTCTTGAACGTCAAACGGCCAACCGGCCAGCTCGAGGATCTGCCTGCGGCGCGGGGAGCGGGAAGCAAGCACGAACCGTGGAGGCATCGTTCATTCTCCTTTCACTCGTTTCGGCTCGGAAGATTCATTTGTATCGTAGCAAATTTTGCGGTGAAAGGCAATTTTCTGTATAGATGCAATTTGAAGCATGAACATTTGCAGATTTTACTAGGCATTTGATCGACTGTCGGGCGACCGAACAACGCCGCTTTCAGACCCATGTATGGGTCTGTGAAGCGGGTGGTTGTTCGGTCTTCCAAGCCACAGGCTTGCCTTCGACAGTCGA
>NZ_ATCO01000139.1:0-8576 GCF_000422025.1 Geobacillus sp. WSUCF1
AAAAAAAGGACGAATGGCAACGGGCGCGGATGGTTTGGGAAGAACGGATTGAGCGGTACGAAGCGGCGTGGTACATGTCTCCGTTTCAGCTCCAATGCTGCACCTATTTTCATGAGGTGATGCGCGCGTACTCGTTCGCTGAAGAACGGCTCGATGTGTGGGAAGAGACGCTCAAAGAGACGAAGCAATGGCGCATCGCTTGGGTGCACGGCAAAGCGCGCCTCTCCCACTATATCCCGCCGTATTGGATCAGTTGGGAGCGGGCGCATTGGAATTCGCCGCTCTTTGATGTGATCGCCGCGCTCCGTTTTCATGTACAGACAATGCCGCCGCTTGGGCGCGAGTGGCTTGAAGGAATGGAGGAGTACGAGAAGGAGTTGCCGCTGTCCGACGGGGAGCGGGCGTTTTTATACAGCCATTTGGCGGAGCCGCGTGGGTTTGTCCGCTGTTTGGAGCGGTATGAGGCCGCTTCGCGAAACGAGCGGAACGAACGGGAATATGTGGCCGCGTTGCAGCGTCGTTATTTGGCGTTCAAAAATATGGAGGCGCTCGTTATGCACCTTGTCCAACGCGACGCCGTGCGGCAGCAGGAAGAAGCGGTAGACAACGAACCGCCGGCGGATGAAAGCAGCAATGATTAAATGGGTTTTGAATGCAGCCCAAACAAAACGGCGTCGCACTAAATCCATTCCAGATGGAGCGCCACGGCAATGAAAACGAAGATGGCCAATAAAATGACATCAAACGTCGTTGGCAGAAAAATGGTGCGGATCGCTTGAAAAATGGTGAGCGGGATGATCACTTGGGCGCAGACGGCGCGCACTTGCCTCAGCCACGGCGGCCACGAATACGGGTTGAATCGCCGCATCGACATTCCCTCCTTCTCCGGTTTACTATACAATATGAAACGTGCGATGGTTTGTCACCAAATGCACACGGATGGAATAAATAAATAAAAACTTGGCAAAGATGATGGACAATGGTAGTATAATAATCAAACCATGATGACAAAAGCGAAGACGGGGAGGAGTACAGCGGTCCGCGCCTGCAGAGAGGGAAATCAGAAGCTGCGAGATTTCCTAGGATGACGGCTGCTGGAAGGTCGCCCTTGAGCTGCTTCTTTGAAAGGCGCTGCTGCCGAGTAGAGGAAGCCGGCATCATGCCGTTATGCCAATGAAGCGCTTAAGCCTTTGGGCTTAAGAAAAAAGGTGGTACCGCGAAAGCAGCTCCTTTCGTCCTTTTTGGATGAAAGGGGCTTTTTTGCTTGCCGGCTGCGCGGCATTGCTCAGTGGGAAGCCGCCGTCGGCCGCATTGTCCATCATGTTGAAGGAGGGAAATGAAACATGGCACAGCACGAAGTGTCGATGCCGCCCAAATACGACCACCGCGCGGTCGAAGCGGGGCGCTACGAATGGTGGCTGAAAGGAAAATTTTTTGAGGCGACCGGTGATCCGAACAAACGACCGTTTACGATCGTCATTCCACCGCCCAACGTCACCGGCAAACTGCATCTGGGGCACGCGTGGGATACGACGCTGCAAGACATCATTACGCGCATGAAGCGGATGCAAGGGTATGACGTTTTGTGGCTTCCGGGAATGGATCACGCCGGCATCGCCACCCAGGCGAAAGTGGAAGAGAAGCTGCGCCAGCAAGGGCTGTCGCGCTACGATTTAGGCCGGGAAAAATTTTTAGAAGAAACGTGGAAGTGGAAGGAAGAATACGCCGGCCATATTCGCAGCCAATGGGCGAAGTTGGGGCTTGGCCTCGATTACACGCGCGAGCGGTTCACACTCGATGAAGGGCTCTCAAAAGCGGTGCGCGAAGTGTTCGTCTCGCTCTACCGGAAAGGGCTTATTTACCGCGGCGAGTACATCATCAACTGGGACCCGGTGACGAAAACCGCTTTGTCGGACATTGAGGTTGTTTATAAAGAAGTAAAAGGCGCGCTCTACCATTTGCGCTATCCGCTCGCCGACGGCTCCGGCTGCATTGAAGTGGCGACGACCCGTCCGGAAACGATGCTCGGCGATACGGCCGTCGCTGTGCACCCCGATGACGAGCGGTACAAGCACTTGATCGGCAAAATGGTGAAACTGCCGATCGTTGGCCGCGAAATACCGATCATTGCCGACGAATATGTCGATATGGAGTTCGGCTCCGGAGCGGTCAAAATTACGCCGGCGCACGACCCGAACGATTTTGAAATCGGCAACCGCCACAATTTGCCGCGCATTCTTGTCATGAACGAAGACGGCACGATGAATGAAAACGCCATGCAATACCAGGGGCTTGACCGGTTTGAATGCCGGAAGCAAATCGTCCGCGATTTGCAAGAACAAGGCGTCCTCTTTAAAATCGAGGAGCACGTGCACTCCGTCGGTCATAGCGAACGGAGCGGCGCGGTCGTTGAGCCGTATTTGTCGACGCAATGGTTTGTGAAAATGAAGCCGCTCGCCGAAGCCGCCATCAAGCTGCAGCAAACGGACGAAAAAGTGCAGTTCGTGCCGGACCGGTTTGAAAAAACGTATTTGCATTGGCTTGAAAACATCCGCGACTGGTGCATTTCGCGCCAGCTTTGGTGGGGGCACCGGATTCCGGCGTGGTACCATAAAGAAACAGGCGAAATTTACGTCGACCATGAACCGCCAGCGGACATTGAAAATTGGGAACAAGACCAGGATGTGCTTGATACATGGTTCAGTTCGGCGCTTTGGCCGTTCTCGACAATGGGATGGCCGGATGTGGAATCGTCGGATTACAAGCGCTACTACCCGACTGATGTGCTTGTCACCGGCTATGACATCATTTTCTTCTGGGTGTCGCGCATGATTTTCCAAGGGCTCGAATTCACCGGGAAGCGCCCGTTCAAAGACGTGCTCATCCACGGTCTTGTCCGCGATGCCCAAGGGCGGAAAATGAGCAAATCGCTCGGCAACGGCGTCGATCCGATGGATGTGATCGATCAGTACGGCGCCGATGCGCTCCGTTACTTCTTGGCGACCGGCAGCTCGCCGGGGCAAGACTTGCGCTTCAGCACCGAAAAAGTTGAAGCGACGTGGAATTTTGCCAACAAAATTTGGAACGCCTCGCGCTTTGCCTTGATGAACATGGGCGGCATGACGTACGAGGAGCTTGATTTGAGCGGCGAAAAAACGGTCGCCGACCATTGGATTTTAACGCGCCTCAACGAAACGATCGACACGGTGACGAAGCTTGCTGAGAAATACGAATTCGGCGAAGCGGGGCGCACGCTGTACAACTTTATTTGGGACGACTTGTGCGACTGGTACATTGAAATGGCGAAATTGCCGCTTTACGGTGACGACGAAGCGGCGAAAAAGACGACGCGCTCCGTGTTGGCGTATGTGCTCGACAACACGATGCGCCTGCTTCACCCGTTCATGCCGTTCATTACCGAGGAAATTTGGCAAAACTTGCCGCATGAAGGCGAATCGATCACCGTCGCTCCGTGGCCGCAAGTGCGCCCTGAGCTGTCGAACGAAGAAGCGGCGGAAGAAATGCGGATGCTCGTCGACATCATCCGCGCCGTCCGCAACGTCCGCGCCGAAGTGAACACGCCGCCGAGCAAGCCGATTGCGCTCTATATTAAGGTGAAAGATGAACAAGTGCGGGCGGCGCTCATGAAAAACCGCGCCTATCTTGAGCGGTTCTGCAACCCGAGCGAGCTCTTGATCGATACAAACGTTCCCGCGCCGGACAAAGCGATGACGGCGGTCGTCACCGGCGCCGAGCTCATCATGCCGCTTGAAGGATTGATCAATATTGAGGAGGAAATTAAGCGGCTTGAAAAAGAGCTTGACAAATGGAACAAAGAAGTCGAGCGCGTCGAAAAGAAACTGGCGAACGAAGGATTTTTGGCGAAAGCGCCGGCTCATGTCGTCGAAGAAGAGCGGCGCAAGCGGCAAGATTACATGGAAAAACGCGAAGCCGTCAAGGCGCGCCTCGCCGAGCTCAAACGGTAGACAAACGATCTAGCTGTTGATTATGATGAAGACGAATCCGCTTTCCTGTGGATTCGTCTTTTTCGATGGATCATGATAGAAGGTTTGTCATATTCTGAGAAGAGGTTTGTTGTCAACATATACTCGCTTTCACCAGGCTTCTCGATGTGTGGCGCATCCGCCGCATGAAGCCGGCAGGGGGCGGCAAGACACCAATGGAAAAAGGAGGATGATGGACATGGTTCGAACGTATGAAGAAGCGGTCGCTTGGATTCACGGGCGGCTGCGGCTTGGCATAAAACCGGGATTGAAACGGATGGAATGGATGATGGAACAACTCGGCCACCCGGAACGCCGCGTCCGCGCCGTCCATATCGGGGGAACGAACGGCAAAGGGTCAACGGTCGCCTATTTGCGCTCGATTTTGCAGGCGGCGGGCTATTCGGTCGGCACGTTCACCTCGCCGTATGTCGAGCAGTTTAACGAACGAATCAGCATAAACGGCGAACCGATTCGCGATGAAGAGATCGTGGAGCTTGTGCAAACGATCAAACCGCTTGCGGACGAATTGGAACAGACGGAACTTGGCGGACCGACCGAATTTGAAGTGATCACGGCGATGATGCTTGATTATTTTGGCAAAAAAAACATTCAAGACATCGTGCTCATTGAAGTCGGTCTCGGCGGCCGCTTGGACTCAACCAACATCATTTATCCGCTCCTTTCCGTCATTACGAACGTCAGCTACGATCATATGAACATCTTAGGCGATACGCTCGATCAGATCGCCGCGGAAAAAGCGGGGATCATTAAATCAGGGGTTCCGCTTGTGACAGCGGTCAACGAGCCTGAGGCGTGGGATGTGATCGCCAAGACGGCGGCGGAGCGGAAAGCGAAAACATATCGTCTCGGCGTTGATTTTACTGTAACAGACTGGAAAACGATCGCCGAAGGAGAGCAGTTTTCCCTCGCCACGCCGTTTGCCGAATACCGCGATTTGCGCATTCAAATGCCCGGCGCCCATCAAGTCGACAATGCGGCGGTGGCGGTGATGGCGGCAGAATTGTTGCGCCTTGGCTATTCGTTTTTAATCGAGCCGGAGCATATCGCCGATGGGCTGGCCACTGCTGCTTGGCCCGGCCGGTTTGAGCGGGTGAGCGGCAAACCGCTCATCATTCTCGACGGCGCCCATAACGAAGCCGGCATTCGCGCCCTTGTCGAGACGGTGCGCGCTCATTATCCCGACAAGCGCGTCCATGTCTTGTTCGCCGCGCTGACCGACAAGCCGCTGGAGCGGATGATTCAGCTGCTTGATGAGCTCGCGGATACGATCACATTTACGACGTTTGATTTTCCGCGCGCGGCAGCGGCGGAACAGTTGGCGGACCTTTCCACTCATCAACAAAAGGCAACTGTTCTTCAGTGGGAAAAATGGATTCGTGAGCAGGCCTCGCGGTTGACTGAGCGGGATCTGCTTTTGATTACAGGATCCTTGTACTTTATTTCTGAAGTAAAAAAAGGAATGAGATAAGAAAATTTTGCTATCAACTGCAATAGTAGAATGATATAATGTAAATAGGAATTTTGTCTCGAATGGGGAGAGGAAAATGGGGAAAAGGAAGCTTTTCCAATGGTTGATCGTAGCGATATGGGCATTTTTGCTCATGTTTGGCCCAGGAGGAAAGGGGGGAACGGTGCAAGCAGCCTCTCTGCCATCGCTCCAGTTCCAATTTTCTTCGTCGCAGCCCGAGTATGTGAAACCCCCGAATGCTGATGCACAAGGGAGGCTCGATGTGACGCTCAACCCGCAAGGATCGGTGTCTACGATCATTCGTCCTCCGATCGACCTTGTGTTTATCATGGATGTGTCGGGGTCGATGACGGCAATGAAGCTGCAAAGCGCCAAATCTGCTCTGCAGGCGGCAGTCAACTATTTTAAGTCCAATTACAATCAAAATGACCGATTTGCCCTTATTCCGTTTTCCGATGGGGTCCGGCAGGCGAGCGTCGTTCCATTTGGAAAATATTCCGATGTAGCGAGCCAGCTTGACGCCATTCTCAGCACGGGAAACAGTTTGACCGCCAGCGGGGGGACGAACTATTCAGCCGCTTTGTCACTTGCAAGATCATATTTTACCGATCCAACAAGGAAAAAGTACATCATTTTTTTGACTGACGGCATGCCGACGGTGTTGAATACAGTTGATACGATTACGTATCGGGAGGTCAAACCGAAATTTTTGGGCGGATATCAGTACACAGGGAATAGAGTAACCGATTCTCTTTCGGTCACATATGAATTGTACAGTGATGGGCGGACTGCTGGTATCCGTTTTACCGACAACAAAGGATATTCTCGCCAATTTTACAGCGATGGGCAAGATTATGTTAATGGATGGCGGGTATCTTGGGATAACGGCTATTCGTTCACTTACAGCAGCATTGAAGGAAAAATCCGAGCCGATGCCACAGCGGTGGCAAAAACGCTCGGGATGAACAATATCACCCTTTACTCAATCGGCTTCGGCGACAATGATGAAGTCGATATGGACTATTTACGGTCGCTTTCAGCGACTGCCGGCGGCGAGGCGCGGCAAGGAACGACGCAAAATTTGACCGCTTTGTTCCAACAGTTTTCCCAGCTTGCCACCACGCCAGCGATCACCGGAACGATCCGCATCCCGCTTTCGTCGTTTGGCGGTAATGTCGCCGTTGCGGAAAACGGCCAAGTATGGCTGGATGAAAACAAGCAAAACGCGTATATTTCGTTTTCCATCCCATACCAAGTTGGTCAAGGCACTCCGGCGCCGGTGACGATTCCGATTCCCGTGTCATTTAAAGCAAAAGGGACATATACGTTCACTGCTGAACTGACGTATCGCGATGTGTATGGCCAACCACAGCCGGCTGTGACGAAAACGGTGACCGTCACGGTCAAAGACGAAGCGCCGCCGTCGTTTACTGGAACGGTGAAGCTGCAAGGGCTGACCAATGATGTCACAAGCTTAATCAAACGGGGGGCAACCGATGGCGACGACAACCGCTTCCGGGCCACGTATTCGTTGTCGCTTGTCGGGTATGTCGGCAATGCGACCGGGACGATCAGCAATGTGAGCATTGTCCAAGAACTGCCCGATGGCATCTCCGTTGTTCCCGATGACAAAGTCACAACCTATGTGGAGAATGGCAAGCGTTATGCCAAATGGTCTTTCACCAATCAAACGTTCGACTACAGCCAGCTCAACAAACTGACGCTCTCGGCGCAATGGGTGATGCAGGCTGACTTTGCCATGAACAGTGTTCAATTGCCGCCAGCTTCGGTGACATTCACCGACAGCCGTTATGGCGCCAAAACATCGACGCTCGTTCCGCCGGCGGAACGAATCGGCATGACAGTTCGCTTGGATGATTTTCCGAACGTTTACTATGAAGGGAATGGAATGGGGACTATTACCAAACACAAATTTTCTGCTTTATCAGACGACATCGTCGGGCGGGCGGATCCTAATGCAAATGGATTATTGCCGTTGCCTGTCAAAGCGATGCAGTATGACCCAAATGATGACGGCGTGCTGCTTGTCACCTACAGCAATGGCCAAACGGTGTCGGTGTATATTAAACCGCATCTCGTGGTGACAACGCCAAAAGGCGCTGTAGCGAATGGTACGACGACGTACGAGGCGCCTACCGTCAAATTGGTGGGGCCGGTGGCCGGGGAAGGCGTGTCCTATCAGTATCAAATGATTCGAAATGGTTCGGCATCTGCTTGGACAGCGCTCAAGTCTCCGTATGAAATCGCCATTTCAAACGATGGGTCATACACAGTGAACGTGCAGTCGTCAGGAGGATTAACGAGAGGAACAGGTTTGGCGAGCGCGGTGTTTACGTATACAAAGTTGATCACCGAACTGAAACTCGGCTCGTATCAGGCGACGATGAACGTCGGGGATGTGCAGACCATTCCGGTGACAATCGTGCCAAGCGATGCGACGAACAAAACGTTGGTATGGTCGTCAAGCGATAATGCTGTGGCTGTTGTGCAAAACGGGGTCGTCACGGCGCTGAAACCAGGGACGGTTGCCATTACAGTGCGTTCTACAGACGGCGGGAATGCCTCTGCAACAGCGTCCATCCGTGTGATTGATCCGTACGTAGCGCTCACAGGCATGGCTTTCCGCAACCCGGTGATCTATATGAATCCAGGCGATCGGCTCGAAGTGGCGGAGCAGCTCCGCTTTATCCCGGAAAATGCGACGGATCAAACGCTCCGCTTGGTGACGTCGTCCGATAGGAGGTTTGTCGACATTATTCAACAAAACGGAAGATGGTATTTGCAGGCTGTGGATGTCGGGTATGCAACGGTTACGGCAACAGCGAACGCGAAGGCCCCAGATGGACGTGATATTCAAGCAGAGGTGATGGTCATCGTCCGCCCGTCGCCCACGAACAATAACGGCGGGAACAACGGCGGTCGATGGTAAAGGAAAAGGAGCTGACCCAAAGGCCGTCTGTCTTTAACATCTTTCCGAAAGAAGTCTCCCACTTTGAAACGAAGTGAAAGTGGGAGATGAATGTCGGTTGGCGTCAGCCAACGAATAGGATAGAATATGG
>NZ_ATCO01000140.1:0-13998 GCF_000422025.1 Geobacillus sp. WSUCF1
CCCCCACCTCTCAGCGAAGCGTAGGTGGTGGGTAGTTCACTGGAGACGATGGCCGTCTGAGTTGGATGGATCGGGATATGGTGAAGTAAGGTGCGGTGTGAATGATTGCTCCGAAAAGAGCAAAAGGGGCTGACTCAAAAGCCCCCCTTTTTGGTGAAATTTAACCGAAGTATGTGAAAAAGACCACCTCTGAAACCCTTGGTTTTACCGGGTTTTTCGTGATGGCCTGTTTTTCCATGTCGCCCTAAATAGGAACATTACCGCTCTTTTCGGTCAGCTCCTTTTTTTGCCGCACCCGCCCGTCAGTCAATGCGGCACAGCTCGGGCGGGCAGCCTTCGCAGGCGATTTCGTCGCGCAAGTATTGCAAGTTGTGGACGCAAATTTTTCCTTTTTCCACGGAGATGACGCCTTTTTTCCGCAAATCGCCGAGCATGCGGTTGACGACTTCGCGGGCGGTGCCGCAAAAGTTGGCGAGCTCTTGGTTCGTCAGCGGCACGTCGATCAAAATGCCGTCTTCTTTCATGACGCCGTAGCTGTTGCACAAACGGATGAGCGTTGAATAGAGCGCTCCTTTTTTGCCGTGTAAAATCAAGTCGCGGAACTTCGTCTGCGTTTTGCGGAAATGGAGGCTCATCCATTTCATGAACTCGATCGCCAACGTCGGATTGTTGGCGAGCTCTTGTTCAAGCCTTTCGCGCGGAATGGCGGAAACGACGCCGTCTTCCAGCACTTTCGCCGTCAGCATGTAGCGGGCGCCAGGGCAAAACAGCGTCAGCTCGCCGATCAAATCTCCTTGGCTGCAAATGCGCAGCGTGAGCTCCCGTCCGTCCATATCCATTTTGCTGATTTGGATTTTCCCCGATTGGATATAGTAAATATCGTCTGCTTTTTCCCCTTCTTGAAACAAGTACGTTCCCTTCTCAAGGCGAAGATCGCGCCCAAGCGATGTAAGCCACTTCTGCCATTCACGAGATTCCATCTCGTTCATCCGATCACAACCTTACGTAAAATGTATCGCTATATAAAAGTGTACAGGAAAAAAGAGGGAAGTCAATATAAGGATAGTGGAAAGATTGAAAACTTGTTGAACATCGGTGGAATCGTTTGTGAAAGTCTTTGCATCCCAAGAACATGAGGGCGATGGAGTCAAGGATGCACCTTGGCTGCCGGGACAAATCGGTATTCGTTTCTCATAGACGGAGGGAGGGGCAAGAAAAAATCCTTGAAAATTATTAAATATACATTTGATTTTATTTTTATACAGTATTATAATGAGAACTACATGAGACATACGGGTGAGGGGGAACGTCATGAAAGTGGCAATCATCGGGGCGACGGGATACAGCGGCACGGAGTTGTTCCGCTTGCTATACGGGCATCCGCATGTGAGCCGTTGCGACGTTTTCTCGTCGTCGCAGGACGGGGTTCATGTATCGGAAAGTTTCCCGCACGTCGGTTCGGTCGATGGTGCGGTGTTGCATAAACTTGAAATCGAGGCGCTTGCCAAGTATGACGTGGTCTTTTTCGCCACGCCGCCCGGGGTGTCGGGGGAGTGGGCGCCGGCGCTTGTCGATCGGGGAGTGAAAGTGATCGATTTATCCGGGGATTTCCGTTTGAAAGACGGAGCGGTGTACGAACAATGGTACGGACGCGAGGCGGCGCCAGCGGAATATTTGCAAAAGGCGGTGTACGGGCTGACCGAGTGGAATCGGGAGGCGGTGCGCGAGGCCGTGCTCCTATCCAACCCGGGCTGTTATCCGACGGCGACGCTGCTTGGCTTGGCGCCGCTTGTCAAAGAAGGATTGATTAAGGAAGACTCGATCATCGTTGACGCCAAGTCCGGCGTATCGGGCGCGGGGCGGAAAGCAGGGCTTGGGACGCATTTTTCCGAAGTGAACGAAAACGTGAAAATTTATAAAGTGAACGTCCATCAGCACATTCCGGAAATTGAGCAAACGCTGCAAACGTGGAATGAAGCGATGGAGCCGATTACGTTCAGCACCCATTTGATTCCGATGACACGGGGCATTATGGCGACGATCTATGCGAAGGCGAAACAACCGATTTCGCCAAACGACTTGGTAGATTTATATAAAACAAGTTATGAAGGTTCGCCGTTTGTCCGCATCCGTCAACTTGGACAGTTTCCAGCGACAAAAGAAGTGTACGGCTCAAATTATTGCGACATCGGCCTCGCCTACGATGAACGGACGGGACGGGTGACGGTCGTGTCGGTGATCGACAACTTGATGAAAGGCGCTGCCGGGCAGGCGGTGCAAAACTTCAATTTGATGATGGGGTGGGATGAGGCTGAGGGCCTCCACTCCTTGCCGATCTATCCGTGAGGGAAGGGGAACGAACAATGACAGCAACGAAACAAACGGCGCAAGTAACGGTGGTCGCCGATGGAACGGTCGTCACGCCGAAGGGATTTCAAGCGGCTGGGGTGCACGCCGGGCTGCGCTATTCGAAAAACGATTTAGGGGTTATTCTATGCGACGTGCCGGCTTCGGCGGCGGCGGTGTATACGCAAAGCCATTTCCAGGCGGCGCCGCTCAAAGTGACGCAGGCGAGCCTCGCTGTAGAACAAAAATTGCAGGCGGTCATCGTCAACAGCGCATGCGCGAACGCCTGCACCGGCGAGCAGGGGCTCAAGGACGCCTATGAAATGCGCGAGCTGTGCGCGAAACAGTTTGGCCTGGCGCTGCACCATGTGGCTGTCGCTTCAACGGGCGTGATCGGGGAATATTTGCCGATGGAAAAAATTCGCGCGGGCATCGAAAAGCTTGTTCCAGGGGCGACGATGGCGGATGCGGAGGCGTTTCAAACGGCGATTTTAACGACGGATACGGTGATGAAGCGCGCCTGTTACCAAACGACCGTCGATGGGAAAACGGTCACCGTCGGCGGGGCGGCGAAAGGATCGGGGATGATCCATCCGAACATGGCGACGATGCTCGCGTTCATTACGACCGATGCGAATATTTCATCGACGGTGCTGCACGCGGCTCTGCGAGCGGCTACGGACGTTTCGTTTAACCAAATTACGGTTGATGGCGATACGTCGACGAATGACATGGTTGTGGTGATGGCAAGCGGTCTTGCTGGAAATGATGAGCTGACGCCGAATCATCCGGATTGGGGGAACTTTTACGAGGCGCTGCGGAAAACGTGCGAAGACTTGGCGAAGCAAATCGCCAGAGACGGCGAGGGGGCGACGAAGCTCATTGAAGTGCGCGTGCGCGGCGCGAAAACGGACGATGAGGCAAAAAAAGTCGCGAAGCAAATCGTTGGCTCCAACTTAGTGAAAACGGCCGTTTACGGCGCGGATGCCAACTGGGGGCGGATCATCGGCGCGATCGGCTATGCGGACGCTGACGTTGATCCGGACAATGTTGATGTCGCGATCGGGCCGATTGTGATGCTGAAAGGAAGCGAGCCGCAGCCGTTCTCGGAAGAAGAAGCGACGGCGTATTTGCAACAAGAGACGGTCGTCATTGAGGTGGATTTGCACTTGGGCGATGGCTTCGGCGTCGCGTGGGGCTGCGACTTGACGTACGATTATGTGAAAATCAACGCCAGCTATCGGACGTAAGGAGAGAGAACGATGGGGAAAACGGTCGTCATCAAATGCGGCGGCAGCGTGCTCGATGAGCTGTCTCCCGCCTTTTTTGCCAGCGTGAACATGATGCGGGAACAAGGGATGGATGTCGTCATCGTCCACGGCGGCGGGCCGGAAATCGGGCAAATGTTGAAAAAACTGGCGGTGCCGAGCGAGTTTGTCAACGGCTTGCGGAAAACGACGAAAGAGGTGCTTGCCGTTGTGGAAATGGTGCTCTCCGGCAAAGTGAACAAACAGCTTGTGGCGATGCTCAGGCAGAACGGCTTGCCGGCGGTCGGCGTTTCCGGCGTGGACGGGGGGCTGCTCGAAGCGGAACCGATTGACGTTGCTAAACTTGGCTATGTCGGCCGTGTGAAAACGGTTCGCTCCCGTCTTTTGCGCACGCTGCTTGAGGCGGGCTACATTCCGGTCGTTTCGCCGCTTGGCATCGACCAAAACGGGCAAACATACAACATTAACGCCGACACGGCGGCTGGGGCGGTCGCGGCCGCCATTGGCGCCAGCCAGCTCGCGTTTGTGACGAACGTGCCCGGAATTTTGCGAGACGGCGCGCTCGTGGCCGAGGCGACGGCGGAAACGATTGAACGACTGATCGAAGACGGCGTCATCACGGGCGGGATGATTCCGAAAGTGAAAGCGGCGCTGTCCGCCCTGTCCGATGCGCTGCCCGAGGTGATGATCGTCAGCGGCAAAACGACGTTTTACCAGAACGGAACATGGCACGGCACAACGATTCGCAAAGAAGTGGGGGTATATTTATGAGCGCGCTGTTTCCGACATACAACCGTTGGAAGATCGCCGTCCAAGCCGCGGAAGGGACGGTTGTGACCGATGTAAACGGAAAACAATATCTCGATTTTGTTTCCGGCATTGCCGTCTGCAATCTCGGCCATCGCCATCCGCATGTCCAAAAGGGCATTGAACAACAGCTGAATCAATATTGGCACGTCTCGAACTTGTTTACGATCCCGATTCAAGAAGAGGTCGCCTCCTTGCTTGTCGCCCACAGCGCCGGCGATTATGTTTTTTTCTGCAACAGCGGGGCGGAAGCGAACGAGGCGGCGCTGAAGCTGGCGCGCAAACATACCGGGAGACACAAAGTCATTACGTTCCGCCAGTCGTTTCACGGCCGGACGTTCGCGACCATGGCCGCGACCGGGCAGGAGAAAGTGCATAGCGGTTTTGGTCCGCTGCTTCCGGAATTCATTCACTTGCCGCTGAATGATGTCGACGCTCTCAAGCAGGCAATGAACGAAGAAGTGGCCGCGGTGATGCTTGAGGTCGTCCAAGGGGAAGGGGGGGTCCGCCCGGTGGATCCGGCGTTTTTGCAAATAGCGTCGGAGCTGTGTCAACAGTACGGGGCGCTCCTGATCATCGACGAAGTGCAAACCGGCATCGGCCGGACCGGAAAGCCGTTTGCTTACCAGCATTTCGGCGTGGAGCCCGACATCATCACCGTGGCGAAAGGACTTGGAAGCGGCATTCCGGTTGGTGCGATGATCGGCAAAGCGTTTTTGAAAGAGTCGTTTGGGCCTGGCGTGCACGGGTCGACGTTTGGCGGCAACCCGATCGCGATGGCCGCTGCCAAGGCGACGTTAGAAGTGGTGTTCGATCCGGCGTTTTTGCAAGAGGTGCAAGAAAAGGGGAGCTACTTGCTCGGACGGTTAAACGAGGCGCTCGCCCCGCTTGACATCGTCAAGGACGTGCGCGGGCTCGGGCTGCTTGTCGGGGTCGAGTGCCAAACGGACGTCGCACCGCTGTTGCCATTGATTCATGAAAACGGCTTGCTTGTCCTCTCGGCGGGGCCGAAGGTGATCCGCCTGCTGCCGCCGCTTGTCGTGACGAAAGCGGAAATCGATGAAGCGGTGGACATTTTAACAAACGTGTTGAACAACGCCAACGCCTCAGCCGTCTTGTAAACGGACGGCCGACGGCTTAATTTTTATTCCTGTTCATGCATAAAAATTCTTAAACGGTTATAAAAACTCAAACGATGAGGTGGCGCCAATGAAAGCGTACTTGCATGTGGCGAGCGGAAAAACGTTCAGCGGCGAGCTTGCCGCTCCGCTTGAAGAAAAGGTGAGCGGGGAGATCGTTTTTTTCACCGGCATGACCGGTTATCAAGAAGTGTTGACCGACCCGTCGTATAAAAACCAAATCATCGTTTTTACGTACCCGCTGATCGGCAATTATGGCATTAATGAAGACGATTTTGAAAGCAAGCGGCCGCACGTCGAAGCGGTCGTCGTCTACGAAGCGAGCAGCACAGGATTTCATTATGGGGCGAAATACAGCTTGGCAGAATACTTGCAGCATTGGAACATTCCGCTTCTTGCGCACGTGGACACGCGCGCCCTTGTGAAAGAAATCCGCACCGCTGGGACGATGATGGCGGAATTAAGTTTGTCGCCCCTTCCAGCCGTTGTGGAGGAGGAAGCAGCGTTTCCCGTGCAGGCGGTGTCAACGAAAACGATCGAAACATACGGCGAAGGCGGCCCGCATTTGGTGCTTGTCGATTTCGGCTATAAAAAGTCGATTTTGCAGTCGCTCCTTGCACGCGGCTGCCGGGTGACGGTCGTGCCGCATGATACGGCGCCGGAAGCGATTGACGCGCTGAAACCGGACGGGCTTGTCCTCTCGAACGGCCCAGGCGATCCGAAACAGTTAAGCCATCAGCTTCCCGCTATCCGTCAGCTGATCGACCGGTATCCGACGCTTGCGATTTGCCTTGGCCATCAGCTTGTCGCCTTAGCGTACGGGGCGGATACGGAAAAACTCCGCTTCGGGCACCGCGGCGCCAATCAGCCGGTGTGGGACGCCGGGAAGCAAAAAGTAATGATGACATCGCAAAATCATAGTTACGTCGTCAAAGAGGAAAGCTTGGCGGGCAAGCCGTTTGACATCCGCTTCATCAACGTCAACGACGGCTCGATCGAAGGCATCGTTCATCGCCATAAACCGATTTTGTCGGTGCAATATCACCCGGAGGCGCATCCGGGGCCGCAAGATACCGGCTATATTTTCGACGAATTTTTGCAAACCGTGTTCAAGGGAGAGAACGTGTATGCCTAAAGATTCTTCGCTTCAGTCGATTCTCCTGATCGGGTCGGGGCCGATTGTCATCGGCCAGGCCGCCGAGTTTGATTATTCCGGCACACAAGCGTGCATCGCCTTAAAGGAAGAAGGATATCGCGTCATTTTAGTGAACAACAATCCGGCGACGATCATGACCGATGAAGTTCATGCCGATGCCGTGTATTTTGAACCGCTCACCGTCGAGGCGGTCGAAGCGGTCATCGCCAAAGAACGCCCGGATGGGCTGCTCGCCACGTTCGGCGGCCAGACCGGGCTCAACTTGGCGTTTGCGCTTCATGAAGCCGGCGTGCTCGAAAAATACGGGGTGAGACTGCTCGGAACACCGATTGAAGCCATTCAGCGCGGGGAAGACCGCGAAGCGTTCCGCGCGTTAATGCATGAGCTTGGCGAACCAGTGCCGGAGAGCGAAATTGTTACAAGCGTCGAGGAAGCGGTCGCGTTTGCCGAACAAATCGGTTTTCCGATCATTATTCGTCCCGCGTATACGCTCGGCGGGACGGGCGGCGGCATTGCCGAAAACATGGAGCAGTTTCTCGCGCTCGTGGAGAAAGGGCTGGCCGAAAGCCCGATCCGCCAATGTTTGATCGAACGGAGCGTCGCTGGGTTTAAAGAAATTGAATACGAAGTGATGCGCGACCAGTCGAATACGTGCATCACGGTTTGCAATATGGAAAACGTCGATCCAGTCGGCATCCATACGGGCGATTCGATCGTCGTCGCACCGTCGCAGACGTTGACCGATGAGGAGTACCAAATGCTTCGTTCTTCAGCAGTGAAAATTATTTCCGCCTTAGGGATCATCGGCGGCTGCAACATTCAGTTCGCCCTTGATCCGAACAGCAAACAATATTACTTAATCGAAGTCAACCCGCGCGTCAGCCGCTCGTCAGCGCTCGCGTCCAAAGCGACCGGCTACCCGATCGCCCGCATTGCGGCGAAGCTGGCGGTCGGCTATACGCTCGCGGAACTCGTCAATCCGGTGACGAAAACGACGTACGCCAGCTTCGAGCCGGCCTTGGACTACGTCGTCGTCAAGTTCCCGCGCTTGCCGTTTGACAAGTTCCCGCACGCGGACCGGAAGCTCGGTACGCAAATGAAAGCGACCGGGGAAGTGATGGCGATCGACCGCAATATGGAGCGGGCGTTCCAAAAAGCGGTGCAGTCGCTCGAAGGCAAAAACAACGGACTGTTTTTGCCAGAGCTTTCGGCGAAAACGGATGACGAGCTGAAACAGCTGCTTGTCCACAAAGACGACCGCCGCTTTTTCGCGATTTTGGAACTGCTCCGCCGCGGGGTGGCGGTCGAAGCGATTCACGAATGGACGAAAATCGACCGCTTTTTCCTTGCTTCGTTCGAACGGCTCGTGGCGCTCGAAAAACAAGCGGCAGCCACCACGATTGATACGATCGATGAGCCGACGTTGCGCTTCTTGAAAGAAAAAGGGGCAAGCGACGCCTTTTTGGCCGAAACGTGGGGCGTGACGGAGCTTGAGGTGCGCAACAAGCGGAAGGAACTTGGCATCGTGCCGTCATACAAAATGGTCGACACGTGCGCGGCCGAATTTCATTCGGAAACGGATTACTACTACTCGACCTATTTCGGCGAAGACGAGCGGAAGAAAGCGAGCGGCAAGGAGAAAGTGCTGATCATTGGAGCCGGACCTATTCGCATCGGCCAAGGCATTGAGTTTGACTACAGCTCCGTTCATAGCGTGTTCGCCTTGCAAAAAGAAGGCTATGAAACGGTGATGATCAACAACAATCCGGAAACCGTGAGCACCGACTTTGCCGTCGCCGACCGCCTGTACTTTGAGCCACTTACCTTAGAGAGCGTCTTGGATGTCATTGAAGCGGAACAAATCAAGCATGTCATCGTTCAGTTTGGCGGACAGACGGCGATCAATTTGGTCAAAGGACTCGAAGAAGCAGGTGTGCCGCTGCTTGGCGTCACCTATGATATGATCGACCAGCTCGAAGACCGCGACCGCTTTTATCAGTTGCTTGAAGAGCTTGACATTCCGCACGTGCCTGGCCTAATGGCGAACGACGCTGAGGAGCTCGCCGCCAAAGCGGCCGAAATCGGCTATCCGGTGCTGCTTCGCCCGTCGTATGTCATCGGCGGCCGCGGCATGTTCATCGTCCGCGATGAAGTCCAGCTTGCGGCATTGGTGGAGCAAGGCGAGTTAACGTATCCGATTTTAATTGACGCGTACTTGGATGGGAAAGAAGCGGAAGCGGACATTGTGACGGATGGAATAGACATCGTGCTGCCGGTCATCATTGAACATGTCGAAAAAGCCGGCGTCCACTCCGGCGACAGCTATGCTTGGCTGCCGGCGCAGACGCTCACAGACGAAGAAAAAGCGAAAATCATCGACTATGCGGGCCGGATTGCGAAAAAACTTGGCTTTAAAGGAATCATGAACATTCAATACGTCATTGCGGACGGCAATGTATACGTCCTTGAAGTGAACCCGCGCGCGAGCCGGACGGTGCCGATCGTCAGCAAAACGACCGGCGTGCCGCTGGCGCAAATTGCGACAAAGTTATTGCTTGGGAAATCACTCGTCGACATCGTTGACGAAAAAGCTCGCGGATTGGCGGTCATGCCGTACGCCGTGTTAAAGTATCCGGTCTTTTCGAGCCATAAGCTGCCGGGGGTTGACCCGATGGTTGGACCGGAGATGAAATCGACCGGTGAAGGCATCAGCATCGCAGCGACGAAGGAAGAAGCGGCGTACAAAGCGTTTTACGCGTACTTGCGAAAGAAAGCAAACGCCAATGAAATGTATGTGATTGGCGGCATCGATGAGACGCTGGCCGCGGAAATCGAAGCGAAACAGCTTGTGATCGTGCCAGATGTCCCGTTTGCCGATTGGGTGAAGCGCGACACGGCGCTCGCGGTGATCAACTTGGGCAAAGAGGAAGACGCGGCAAACAAACGAATGACTGCGTTGTCCCGACAATTGCTCGTCTTCACGGAACGTGAGACATTGAAGCTCTTCTTGCAGGCGCTCGATGTCGATCATCTTGACGTGCAGCCGATCCATGGCTGGTTGGAAAAGAAAAAACAGGCAGAACAGGCGGTGATCGCATGAATGCAGTGATGTCATTAAAAGGGAGAGACTTTTTAACGCTTCTTGATTTCTCGACAGAAGAAATTTTGGACTTGTTGGCGCTAGCAGCCGATTTAAAAGCGAAACAAAAAGCCGGTGTATCGTATACGCCGCTTTCCGGCAAAACAATGGCGATGATTTTTGAAAAGCCTCAACGCGCACGCGCGTGTCGTTTGAAGTCGGCATGATCCAGCTTGGCGGCCAGGCGATGTATTTAAACGGCAACGATTTGCAGCTTGGCCGCGGTGAAACGATTGCGGATACCGCGCGCGTCTTGTCGCAATACGTCGATGTCATTATGATTCGGACGTTTGCCCATCAAAAAGTCGAGGAATTGGCCGAGTATGCGTCCGTTCCGGTCATCAACGGCTTGACGGACGACGATCATCCCTGCCAGGCGCTGGCGGATTTGCTGACGATTTACGAGGCGAAAAAAACGTTCCAAGGCGTCAAGCTCGCCTATGTCGGCGACGGCAACAACGTCGCCAACGCCTTGCTTGTGGCCGCGGCGAAAGTTGGCATGAATGTCGCCATCGCCTGTCCGCCAGGCTATGAGCCGAAGGCAGAATATGTCGAGGCAGCGCGCCAGATCGGCGAGAAAACCGGGGCAACCGTTGTGGTGACGCACGACCCGCTTGTAGCGGTGGCGGGGGCGGATGCGATTTATACGGATGTCTGGACGAGCATGGGCCAAGAAAGCGAAAGTGCTGAGCGGCTGCAAGTGTTTCAGCCGTATCAAGTCAACGAAGAGCTCGTCAAAGCGGCAAAACCGGATTATCTCTTTTTGCATTGTCTGCCGGCCCACCGCGGCGAAGAAGTGACGGCCGGCGTCATGGACGGTCCGAACTCGGTCGTCTTTGAGCAGGCCGGCAACCGGCTTCATGCGCAAAAAGCGATTTTGTTGTCCGTTTTATAGCAAAGGGGGAATTCCCGTTTCGGGAGTTCCTTTTTCACTTTGAAAAGGATTTCGAGGGGAGAGCTCCTTTTCGTTGTGAACAGCTTGGCGTTCCGTTTGCGATCCTCCATCATTTTCCTTCTTATGAACAGCGATGAAACCGGGCATGATAACAAATGCAATCGAAGCAAGGGGGATGAAACAAATGGGCCAACCGCGCCATTTCAAACCAGGCGATAAAGCGCCGAACAACGGCGTGTATATTGAAATCGGCGAAACGGGCGACAATGTAAAGCACCCGAAAAAGCTGAAACTGAAAGCCGGCGATACGTTTCCAGAAACGTCGAACCATAATCGACATTGGACGTATTTGCGCAAACCGTGAAGCAGAACAAAAGCCATTCCAAGCATGGAGTGGCTTTTCATTTGCCGTGCGCTTTGCGATCCGCTATAATGATTTATGGTCAAAGAAGGTCAAATGGAGGGGACGGCATGGACGCAAGCCGTTTGACGGAAAAACTGCAAGAGGCACTTATGGCGGCGCAGTCGCTCGCCAAAGAGCGGCATCATCAACAGCTTGATGTCGAACATCTTCTGCTGGCGCTCCTCGAGCAAGAAGATGGCTTGGCGCCGCGGCTGTTTGCCCTTTGCGGCGCCGACCGCGCTCAGGCGATCCGCTGGCTGCAAGACCAGCTTCGCCAAAAGCCTGAAGTGCATGGGGCGGACGGGCAGCTGTATGTTGCGCCCGCCTTAGCGCGGCTGCTTGAGGAGGCGGAAAACGAAGCGAAGCGAATGCAAGACGAGTACATATCGGTCGAACATGTGCTGCTCGCGTTGCCTCATGGCGCCGAGCCGTTCGCTCGGCAGCTGGCGTCGTTTGGACTGACGAAGGAAGCACTATTAGCGGCAGTGAGAAAAGTAAGGGGGAATCAACGCGTGACGAGTCCACATCCGGAAGCAACCTATGAAGCGTTGGCAAAATACGGGCGCGACCTTGTCGCGGAAGCGAAAGCGGGAAAAATCGACCCGGTCATCGGCCGCGACAGTGAAATTCGCCGCATCATCCGCATTTTGTCGCGGAAGACGAAAAACAACCCGGTGTTGATCGGCGAGCCGGGCGTCGGGAAGACCGCTATTGTCGAAGGGCTCGCTCAACGCATCGTGCGCAAAGACGTCCCGGAAGGGCTGAAAGACAAAACGATTTTCGCTCTTGATATGAGCGCGCTCGTCGCCGGAGCAAAGTTTCGAGGTGAATTTGAAGAACGGCTGAAAGCGGTGCTCAATGAAATCAAAAAAAGCGACGGCCGCATCATTTTATTTATTGACGAACTGCATACAATCGTCGGCGCCGGCAGAGCGGAAGGGGCGATGGACGCCGGCAATATGCTCAAGCCGATGCTTGCCCGCGGCGAGTTGCGCTGCATTGGGGCGACGACGCTTGATGAGTACCGGCAATACATCGAAAAAGACCCGGCGCTCGAGCGCCGCTTCCAACAAGTGCTTGTCCAAGAGCCGAGTGTCGAGGACACGATTTCGATTTTGCGCGGATTGAAAGAACGGTATGAAGTGCACCATGGAGTGAAAATCCACGATCGCGCGCTCGTCGCGGCCGCCGTTTTGTCCGACCGTTACATCTCTGACCGCTTTTTGCCTGACAAAGCGATCGATTTGGTCGATGAAGCGTGCGCGACGATCCGGACGGAAATGGAATCGATGCCGTCGGAGCTGGACGAAGTGATGCGCCGCGTCATGCAGCTTGAAATTGAAGAGGCGGCCTTAAGCAAAGAAACGGACGAAGCGAGCCGCGAGCGGCTTGCGGCATTGCAAAAAGAACTTGCCGATTTGCGTGAAAAGGCGAACGCCATGAAAGCGCAATGGCAAAAAGAAAAAGAGGCGCTTGACCGCGTCCGCCGTTTGCGCGAGGCGCTCGAGCGGGCAAAACGCGAACTGGAAGAGGCGGAAAACGAGTATGATTTAAACAAGGCGGCGGAGCTTCGCCATGGCCGCATTCCGCAGTTGGAAAAGCAACTCAAACAGCTCGAGCAAGAAATCAGTGAGCAAAGTGAAGGGAAATTGCTGCGCGAGGAAGTGACGGAAGAAGAGATTGCCGAAATCGTGTCACGCTGGACGGGCATTCCGCTCACCCGCCTCGTCGAGGGAGAGAGAGAAAAGCTGCTTCGCCTTCATGAATTGCTGCATAGACGGGTCATCGGTCAAGACGAAGCGGTCGAGCTTGTCGCTGACGCCGTCTTGCGGGCGCGGGCCGGCATGAAAGACCCGAACCGCCCGATCGGATCGTTTTTGTTCCTCGGACCGACCGGCGTCGGCAAAACGGAGCTGGCCAAAGCGCTCGCCGAGGCGCTGTTTGACAGCGAGGAGCAGCTCATCCGTCTTGACATGTCCGAGTATATGGAAAAACACGCCGTCTCCCGCTTGATCGGAGCGCCGCCTGGCTATGTCGGCTATGAGGAAGGCGGCCAGCTGACCGAGGCAGTGCGGCGCAAGCCGTATTCCGTTCTGTTGTTCGATGAAATCGAAAAAGCTCATCCGGACGTGTTCAACATCCTGCTGCAGCTGCTGGATGACGGACGGCTCACCGATTCGCAAGGGCGGACGGTCGACTTTAAAAACACGGTCGTCATTATGACATCGAACATCGGATCGCCGCTGTTGTTGGAAAACAAACAGGGCGACATCGATGAAGAAACGCGCAAACAAGTGTTTGACCAACTGCGCGCCCATTTCCGCCCAGAATTTTTAAACCGGATCGACGATATCGTCTTGTTTAAACCATTGTCGATGAATGAAGTGAAAGGCATCGTCGAAAAGTTCGCCCGCGAGCTGTCGGCCCGTTTGGCCGATCGGCATATCGAACTCGTGCTGACCGAAGCGGCGAAGCAATACATCGCCGAAGCGGGCTTCGACCCAGTATACGGCGCCCGCCCGCTCAAACGGTTTATGCAAAAGCAAATCGAAACGCCGCTTGCGAAAGAGCTGATCGCTGGGCGGGTGAAAGATTACAGCACCGTCACGGTCGATGTTGACAACGGGCAGATCATCATTCGTCCGTCGGCGCAAACGAGCTGAAGGGGGCGCCGCCGACGCGGAGAGACGTGCTTCCTGTCTGCCGGGTTGGTCGCATTGTTTGAGCATGGACGGAAAACACAAGTCTAGATCAATAGGGATGGAATGCTCCTCCATTGACACCTATATAGATGCAACGAAAAAGTTTAACATATCCTTGATGGAAAAGTCGCTTGTCCATTTTT